>JADGNP010000263.1 GCA_017883425.1 Candidatus Sulfotelmatobacter sp.
GGCTCTCCATCTCGACTCCTATGGTTTCATCGCCGCCCTGCTGGCGTCCTTCTCCTTCGCGTTCTACAACATTGGCGGACACCGCATCCTGGCCCGCTACGACCGCTGGCGCGTCTTGGTTTGGACGCTGATTTCCGCAGCGGTCTTCTGGCTGTTCGTGAATCCCCCGTGGAAGGTTCTCGCCGCACACTATGCACCCGCGCAATGGGGATTCCTGTTCGTCTTTTCCACTATCTCGGTGCTGGCACCGTTCTCGCTCTACTTCCTCGGTCTGCAGCATCTCGAGCCCACGCGAGCCATCATCGCCAGTTGCCTGGAGCCGGTATTCTCGATCCTGCTGGCAGCCGCGTTGTTGGGGGAAGGGCTGCACTCCGTGCAGATGTTGGGAATTGTGCTGGTATTGTCCGCGATCGTGATCGTGCAACTGCCAGGTCGAGGTGCTACGGCACTCGAAGATCCTGTTGTTGTTGAACCAATCGAATGACGCGATCCTAGAATCGCCGGGCCGAATAAACTATGCTCACTCCAGCGGTTTCCCCTTAGTTTCCGGCAATTGCGTGGTCATCAGCGCCGCGAGCAAGTATCCTGCGGCGCACAAATAAAATGCCCAGCTCAATCCCTTCGTCTGCCCCACGCGCCCAATTACCAGTGGAGCGACGGAACTCAGAGTGCGCGCTCCGTTGTAAGTGAAGCCCAGCGCGCGGGCTCGTACGGCGGTAGGGAAGATCTCGCTGCCCATGATCCCCGAGCCAGAAAAGATTCCGGTCCCGAAAAACGCGACTAGAGTACCGAGCACCAGCAGCACGCTCTGCGACCGCGCCGCAGCATAAAGTGGAATCAGAAGAGATGCTGCTAACGTATAGACCAGAAAAGCTTTGCGACGCCCAAAATGATCAGCCACCCATCCGAAACTGACATATCCCGGAAACATTCCACAAAGATTCGTCACGACCATTAGAGTCGTCATACCCATCACGCCGAACCCGCGCCCGCCCTGCTCCACAGGAAGCGACAAGTAAGGCGGAAGCCAAGTAAACAAGCCCCACCAGGCAAACATTCCGAAAAAATTAAACAGCAGGAGGGCGAACGTATGCCTGGCGTAAGGCGGCCGGAAGATGACAGAGAATTTCGTAGAGACATAACTTGTTACGTCTTTGCTTGCACCAGCAATCGCTCGGGCCCCAGTCGTATTCTGCTGCTCCCGCCACATCTCCGACTCCGGCACGCTTCTCTGAATCCATAGCGTGATCAACGCGGGCAGGATGCCCACAAAGAACACCGCTCTCCAGCCGTAATACCGCGCCACCGGACCCGCCACCAGCGCAGCCGCCGCAAACCCCAACGCCCACGAACTCTGCACGATCGAAATCGCCTTGGCTCGAAACTCGGTGGGCCAACTCTCGGCCACCAGGGTCGCCCCGGTATTCCACTCGCCGCCCATGCCCAGGCCGAGAACGAATCGCGCCACCGCCAGCATCGCAATGCTGGTTGCCAATCCCGAGGCAAACGAACATACCGAGTACGTCAGAATGCTCGCCATCAGCGCCTGCTTGCGCCCGATGCGGTCGGCCAGAAAACCAAACAGCACGCCGCCGATCCCCGAAGCCAGCAGCGTCAGCGTCCCCAGCGATCCGGCAAGAGTTTTGCTCATGCCCAGATCGCGCATGAGCAAGGCCAGCACCAGCGAGTAGAGCATCGCGTCGAAGGCGTCGAGCGCCCATCCCATCGCCGCCGCCAGCAGAGTACGCCGCTGCCCAGGCGTCGCCTGCCGGATCAGTTGTAGGGGACCGATGGCCATACCGGGCGGATTGTACGCTATGGAGAGCCCGAGCCAGGCTGGAATGACGGGTCTTCGGTGTTAGGTCGTAGGCGTTAAGCTGACCTGACTAATCTCTGATTGGGAGGCAGGAGATTGGCATAAACGGAGGGCCAAAACAACTGAGACCTAATACCTAAGACCTGAGACCGTCAACCCTCACCGCCCGTCGCAGCAGGTGAAAATAGCGCCGCGCCTTTTTCACATCGCGCGCAATCTGCTCCCGCAGAGCCTCGACTGACGGAAACTTGATTTCATCCCGCAGTCGCTCTAGAAAGCAGATCTCAACCTCCGTCTCCGGCAGCAATTCAATGGGATGGAAGTTCAGCAAGTGGGTTTCAATGGCAAACAATTCTGCCCCGAACGTCGGGCGATTGCCCACATTGGTGACCGAATCAAACCGCTCCGTCCCCACGCGCGTCCAGGTGACGTAGACGCCGTCCATCGGCACAAGTTCTTCGTAGCGCGCCAGGTTGATGGTCGGCACGGTGTACTTCGATCCGTAGCCGCGGCCGCGCCCCGGCGTCCCCAGAATGCAGAACGGACGCGCCAGCAGATGCCGTGCCCGGCTGACGCGTCCTGCGGTGAGAAGTTTGCGAATCTGGGTGCTCGACACGGATTCGCCGCGCAAGGTCATCTCGGGATAAACCTTGACCGCGAATCCCATCTCGCGCCCGAATTCGGCGAGCAGGTCCATGTCCCCCGCCGCCTTGTGGCCGAAACGAAAGTTAAATCCTTCATGCACTTCGCGCGCATGCAGCTTTTTCTTTAGAATCCGCTCCGCAAACTGCCGCGGAGTCATCAGCGAGAGATCACGCCCAAAAGGCAGCAGCAGTACGGCGTCGATGCCGGTGCTTTCGAGCCAGCGCAGTTTTTCGGGAGTGGGCGTCAATAACTTCAACCCGGCTTCGGGCCGCAGAATCCTCGTAGGATGTGGCTCAAATGTTACTGCCACTGCGGTAGCTCCACTCGCTTGCGCCCGTACCACGATTTCCCGTAACACGTGCGCATGCGCCCGGTGAACCCCGTCAAAATTGCCCACGCTCACGAGCGCCGGTCCGAAGTCGGCGGGAACGTCGTCGAGTTTGTGAAAAACATGCATAAGAAGGCGGGCGTCGGACCTCAGACGTCGGCCCCTCATTCGTCGGCGCTTTAAGCTCCGCCGTTCGCCGGTGAATCTGTCCGAGGTCTGACGTCCGAGGTCCGACGCCGTTCCTAGATCTCGAAATCCAATTTCATCCCGTCATGCGATAACCGCACGTGCCGGGGCAGAGTGGCGTTCGTCGCCTCGTGCGCCAGATCGTGGCAAATGTGCGTGAAGAACGCCCGCTTCGGTTTCAACCGATCCACGATCGCCAGCGAATTCTTCACCGTCGAGTGGGTTGGATGGGGTTTGTGCCGCAGCGCATCCAGAAACAGAATGTCCAGCCCTTCCAGTTGATGCAGCGACGATTCCGGAATCTCGCTGTGGTCAGTCAGATAGGCCCCCGAGCCAAACCGGTAGCCATAAATCTGCGTTTCTCCGTGAATCAGAATCACCGGCTCGAACCGCACTCCGAACACATCGACAGGTTCATCAATGGGACGCAGTTCCAGCAGAGGCAGTCCGCCAAACTTATAGTCGGCGTCGAAAATGTAGCTGAACATTTTGCGCAGAAACGCCGCCGCGTCGGGCCGCGCGTAAAGCGGCAACTTCTCCGGTTTGTGCCGGTAGCTGAGAGGCCGCAGGTCGTCGATGCCAAGAATGTGGTCGGCGTGTGTATGGGTGTAGAGCACGGCGTCCACCCGCGTAATGTTCTCGCGGACGGCCTGGGTGTAAAAGTCCGGAGTGGTGTCGATCAGCACGACCTTGCCGCCGTACTCGAGCATGATCGAAGGCCGCGTCCGCCGGTCGTGCGGATCGCTGGAATGGCATACGGCGCAGTCGCACCCCAGCGTGGGTACGCCCATCGACGTCCCACTGCCCAGCACGGTCAAGGTCGCTTTCATCTTCCGCTGGTTCCAGTGGCAGGTCCCGCCTGCGGAGGCCGCGCGAGCGCGTTGGTCACTTCGACATACGCCATGCGCAGTTCATAGAGACTGTTCTGCAGGAAATTCTCTTCCGCCGAGGTGAGATTGCCCTTGGTTTTTTCGGCGATCAGGCTGAGTGTGTCAGTGGTCTGACGCGCTCCAATGATGTCGACTTGCGGCTGCGCGCCCTGTTGCCGCATCAATCCCAGTTGCATCATGGCGGTCATGTAGAGCGAGGCGAGAAAGCGCTCAAAGGTGATCTCGAAATCCTTGGCGGACTGCCCGCTGAGCTCGACCTGGGCATCGAGATCCTTGGACGACTGCCGGTAGGCGGCCGCCTGCGCCTCCTGCTCGGCGCTGGTCGGTGGTGGGGGTATATCCCGGTCCGGTGTTGCGCCTACCTCTGGGACCACAGGCGCCGGAGCCTTTTCCGCGGACGAAGCATCTTGGGGCACAGTCGGCGCCGCCGCTTTCGGCGCCTCAACCTCGTCGGGCACCTCGACGCGTAACTCGCCCTCCGCAGTAAATAGCCGCCGGTCCGTTACCTTAAAACCTGATTGTTCGTGTCTCTTCTCAGCCATAAACCCTTTCCTCAAAAAGAGTGCCAGCTTTTCGCTGCGCTCTTTGCGATCTCTTAGCGACCTTCGCGGTCAAGAACTTTTCGTCACGCCGGATGCTGCTCCAGGGAATTCTCCTCCTGCAACAGCACACTATCCGGAACCGGCAACTGCACGACGGTTGCCCTCGCCGTGCCAATCGTAACCTCACGCCCCGGCACACCCACTTCGCGCCGGATGTATCCCAGCGCCACAGTCTTGTCCCGACCGGGGAGCTGCAGGTAAGCCGCGCTGGTGATCTCTCCGACTTCCTTTTCCCCGGCAACCAGCTTGGTTCCCGCAACGATCTGCACCGCGCCGTCGGCGACAAATCCCGTGAACTTACGATGCACCGCTCCGCGCGAGCGAATGCGCTCCACGATCTCCTGCCCGACGTAGCATCCCTTGTTGAAGTTCAAAGCACGCGCCTGCTCGGTTTCCTGCGGCAGGTCGCGCTCGCGGATGTCCACACCGTACCGCGGGACGCCGGAGACGATGCGCTGCAACTCCAACGCCTCCGAACCCACGGGTGCTGCGCCAGCGGCCAGCAAAGCGTCCCAAAGTTGCCTCACGCTCGCCGGTGCCAGCCAGATCTCATACGAGATGTGCTCCGCGTCTTCTCCGCGAACCAGCGTGCAATCCGTACCATGCCACATCGCGGAATGCACGTGCAAAGCCTGCATCTCGGGAATCGCGAATCCAGCCGCGGCCAGCGCCTCGCCTGCCTTCGGCCCGGCAATCCCCAGCGCAGTCAGTTGCTCACTGAGGTTTGCGACCTCAACGTCGTCCATGATGATGTAGTGGTCGAAGGTCGCAAGAATTTTCTCGGCCTGCCCGCAGTCGGTGTCAACGGTAATGGATTCCCCGCGATTGTAAGCATAAAGGTCGCCCAGGATGTGCCCCTGCGGATTCAGCAGAAAGGCGTACGCCCCTTGGCCCACGGCCAGGTCGCGGATATTGTTGGTGACCATGCCGTTCAACCAGCGCACGCGGTCGCCGCCCGTGAGCGAGATCTTGGCCCGGAATCCGAGGTCATACACGCCGCAACCGCTGCGCAGCGCCGCAAACTCCGTCTGCGGATCGCCGAAGCGCGCCGCCGTCGTCGCGCCGCGATACTCGCTGACGCCCGCCGCGCCTAATGCCCCGCCGTGAACCTGGAGTGCCGTGATCCCCATACCGGTAGTTCGATTATAGCGATTGTGTTAACTTTCCTGCCGTGGACTCAAAAAAGGAAACGCAAGCACCTAGGAAGAAGCGCATCGCTGTTATCCCTGGAGACGGCATAGGCCAGGAAGTCGTCCCCCAGGCGGTGAAGGTCATGCAGGCCGCGGGCGCAGACGTTGATTTGACCACTTTCGACTGGGGCGCCGATCGCTACCTGCGCGACCAGGTCACCGTGCCCGCAGACGGCTTCGCCATGCTAGGCCGCGACTTCGACGCCATCCTGGTCGGCGCCTTCGGCGATCCGCGGGTCAAGACCAACATCCACGCCAAAGAGATTCTGCTCGGCATGCGCTTCAAAATGGATCTCTACGCCAACGTACGCCCGGTCCGCCTGCTCGATGCAGCGTTGTGTCCGCTGAAGGGAGTCGAGCCCAAGGACGTGGACTTCGTCGTGCTTCGCGAAAACACCGAAGGCGTCTACACTGACGCGGGCGGCGTCTTCAAGCAGGGCACGCCCGACGAGATCGCCACCCAGGAAGACATCAACACGCGGAAGGGCGTCGAGCGCATTATTCGCTACGCCTTCGAGTACTGCGAGCGTCACACCAAGCTCGACGGCTCGCCCCGCAACAGAGTCCTAATGTGCGACAAGTCGAATGCCATGACCCACGCCGGAAGCCTCTGGCAACGCGTGTTCAAGGAAGTCAGCGGCGAGTATCCGCAAATCACCGCGCAGCACATGTATGTGGACGCGCTCTGCATGCAGATGGTGCGCGATCCCCGGCAGTTCGACGTCATCGTCACCAACAACATGTTCGGCGACATCATCACCGACCTCGCCGCGGGCTTGCAGGGCGGCCTGGGCATGGCCGCGAGCGGCAACATCCACCCGGGCAAGACGTCGATGTTCGAACCGGTGCATGGCTCCGCGCCGCCGATTGCGGGCAAGAACATGGCGAATCCCTTCGGCGCGATCTTGACTGCGGCGATGATGCTCGCTCATCTCGGGATGGCGGTGGAAGCAGCCAAGATCGAAGCCGCCGTGCTCGAAGCCGTCCGCCAGAAGAAGACCACGCAGGACATCGGCGGTCCGCTGGGGACGCGGGAAGCGGGGGAGTGGGTTGCGAACCAAGTCAGCCACACATAGACTTGTCGTCCTGAGCGTAGTTGAAGGATCCCTTTAGTTAGCAGTTTCCTGAAAAACTCGGTTTTGGGCGGCGCAGCGCTTTCAGCGCTGCGATAAAGCCTTTCTTTTCTTCGAGGGCTTCAGCCCCTTAGGCATCAGACCGAGTTCTTCAGCAAACTGGTAGGGCCTGGGCCGGCAGGATGCGGCAGAGAGTCTCCACCGTTTAGCGTGCCACCGACGGAGTACGCTTTACGGCCGCCGTCCCACCAGCAGCGCTAACTCCCGCCACTTCCAGTGACAGTCCACATCCATAAATCCAATCTTGCGCAACCATCCGAGTTGCGTTTCGACATCTAACAATTTGTTTGACGGATCTTCGGTCTCGACCGTAAATCCGATGCGTTCCAAAAACTCTTTGTGCAATCGCGGACTGGGCGATGCCACATGCTCCAGATTGCAGAAGACGCCGCCCGGATTCAGCAGTCCGTAAATCTCGACGTAGAGCGTCCGCTTGCGTTCATGAACGAGATGATGAATCGCGAAGCTGGAGATAACCGCATCGAACTTGCCCAGAGCGGGGAGCGGTTCGTCAAGATTGTGAGCGATCACGCTAACCGAAGGCTCGCCAGCAAAGCGCTTGCGAGCAGCTTCCAACATGGCCGGAGAGAAATCGACGGCCACGGCTTCGGTGTCAGGATGCTCGCTTCGGACCAGACTCAGCAGGCGTCCGTCGCCGGTGCCCAGGTCAAGGACTCGGCACGTACTCCGCGGAATGAACTCAAGCAGCGCCGACTCCCCTTCACTACGATGGGAAATAGAGTCGGCGCGTTCCAGATAGTCGCGGGCGTGCTCGTTCGAAGTCCAGAGATTGACGGGCTTGGTGGCAGTCATGAGGGGAAAGTA
>JADGNP010000264.1 GCA_017883425.1 Candidatus Sulfotelmatobacter sp.
CGAACAGACTGCAAACCCCGTGCAAACAAGCGGCCCTCAGGTGGGGTAGTGCGGAACCCGTGGGGGTTCGAGTTCCCCCTTCGGCACCATCGCAATACTCAAAGGGAATACGGTTTCGCACCGGGTTCCCTTTTTTCGTGAAAATGGCCCGAGTGGCTAAAAAGTGGCCCGCAAGGTCAGGTCGCTCTCTTAGCAACGCCTTGGCACCCCGCTCCCCGCCCTCTTCTCACTCACCCCGAAAGCAGATCCCCAACGATGCTCCAAACCATAGGACAAACACCGATCCGAAAGTAGGACAAACAGCGACTCGCGTTTCGGACAGAAGCCGATACCGAAGGCTGGCGGGCAGGATTACCGTGTAAGTAATCCGAGGAATGCGTCCGCCTATCAGTTGAAGGACGAGGAAAACACGATGCGAGCGGTCACGGTCTATCGGATGGATTACGGCAGGATGATCAAAGATCCCGTCGGCGGGGCAGTCTCGAAGATGCTGCATCTTTGTGGATGCTTATCGCTGGATCACGGAGGGAGGTGAGGAAAAATGCTCTGGACCATCGCGGTCATTTTGCTTGTCCTCTGGGCGGTAGGTTTGGTCACCTCGTACACGATGGGCGGATTCATTCACATTCTCCTGGTCATCGCGATCGTGGTGGTACTGATCAATGTCATTCAAGGTCGAAAGGCCGTGTAGCGGCCTTGGAGTGCTTCTCTGAGGAAAGGAGAGCAAACATGAATGAAGATGTTCTGAAGGGGAAATGGAAGGAAATCAAAGGAGGAGTCAAAGAGAAGTGGGGCAAACTCACTGATGACGACCTCACCCAGGTGGAAGGAAATAAAGAGAAACTCCTGGGGCTTTTGCAGCAGAAGTACGGATATGCCAAGGACAGAGCCGAGCAGGAATACAAGGATTTCATCGGCCGCTACAAGGGGAAGTAACGTGCTTCCGCTTACTACTAAGCGGTAATGAAGGAGGTTTCCATGTGCCAGACCTGTGGATGTGAGCCATGCAAGACTTGCGGCATGGCGATCAAGAACGGAGTATGCGTCGGCTGCAGCAAGCCATCCGAAAAGTGCACTTGCAAGAAGAAATAGGGGAGTTCCAAGCAGAAAGGGACCATAAAGGCACCACAAGGTACCCTTTCCATATAAATAATAATCGCCTCAATAACGGAAGAATCCGAACCTGACGCAGATGTTAAACAAAGTAGAGGGAGGAAATTACCATGGATTCAACAACGATCATTATCATCATCCTGTTAATCATAGTGTTCGGTGGAGGCGGCGGTTACTTTTGGACTAGACGACGGTAGGATCAACCAATAAGGAAAGGGCGGGTCCGGTTGGTCCTGCCCTTTCCATATACCGGATACCGGACACGCCGCCACCACCCGACCACAAGAGAAAAGGAGTATCTAAATGCCTTACCTTCACTGTCGGGAAGGAAAACTCCGCCAACATCGACCTCTACTACGAGGACCACGGTTCTGGTAAGCCCGTTGTCCTTATCCACGGATATCCGCTCAGCGGTGCGCCCTGGGAGAGGCAGGTGCCGGTTCTCCTGGACGCAGGTCACCGTGTCAAAGTGTATTTTAGTCGTAATCGGCTGTGGTCTTGCTTGAGGGGAGCCACCGCGGAGCAAAAGGCGGCGCTGGTCCGGGGGTCAACGCAACTGCTAGTCGACGTGCTCAAGGAGAAGGCGCAGGATTGAGATGATTCCGTTGCGGGAAACAGTTGCGAAGTAAAGTGCATCGCATGTACTGGAACGAAGCGGCACATCGCATCTTCAATCCGAAAATCCAAGACTTCGGGAGGGGATCATGGAAGCAAGGAGAAAACTGGCCATCCTGCTGCTGGCCGTCGGACTGGGGTTCGGAATCGGGGCCTGTGAACGAAAGGGGCCTGCAGAGCGAACGGGCGAACGGGTCGACAAGGCCGTAGAAAGGGCCGGCGACAAGGTCGAACATGCCGGCGAGAAGGTCGGGGGCGCGGCCGAGCGAGCCGCCGACAAAGTTGAGGAAAAGACGGACAGGAAATGAGGGATCGCGATGGATGACGGAGGGTGCGCCGGATCCGACATCGCCCATTGCCCCGGTTCAGCGGATCCGCCATCTGAACCGATTTCGTGTGGAAGTTTTGTGGAAGTCGGCTTATAAACGGGCGATATTTTCTATAAAAACTGATAAATTTTCCCGGATATTCTATTTGTAACTATTTGAATTATTATGCATATTTCAGGCATTATCGGTTGTGGGCTTGCTTGAGGGGGTGGTGGGGAAACCCGTGGGGGATCAAGTTCTTTCTGCGGCCATTCCTTCGAAAAGAAGTTCGGACTCAAGATCACGACACCGAATTTGGAATGGCCGAGACCGCGGTCAATGGATCGTCGGAGACTGTCACCGATCGTCAGAGTAAAATTGTCGTACCAGATTTTTAGACCACGTGAACGTAACTCAAGCGCCAGAGGCTCTACAAAATCAATCTTGTCTTCTGAGGCATGGCTGATGAACGCATCCCACTCCGGAGCTGAAGCAATTTCGACTGTGCTTCCAGGTGTAGCCACCTCAGACAGGATATCTGCAGGTGGATGATTAATTTCCTCAGCAAGTTCGGCAAGCGGCTTGCCCACCTCCTGTATCGCGGATCGTATTGCGGTCGGCCAACCAGGGTCTTCTGCTGATCGCGTCTTTGCTTCGCGTACCAAGCCCCCATAGATTAATGCGGCCTTTGCATAGCGCAGGCTTCCTATAGAGACCCCCCTCACTAATACTTCATGACAGTTCTCAATGCGAAGCTGCTCCTCACCCCATTCAATCATGCGCTGGAGGTCTTCGACTTCCTCTTTGTAAGGAGCTTCTAGTGCGCCATGAGTCATAGCAATCTGGTTCCATTCCTCGATCCTTTTTAACAGCAGTTTGTAGCATTCTTGCACCTGCTTATACTTGGCACGTGATAACCGCCAGTCGCCAACGCATGTGTCGTCAAATGAATACCGATACAAATGCTGCCCCCATTCTAGGCTTCGACGCCTAGACTCGGCGACGGAGTGCTCCTATTAGCCGCCGCGACGGTCCCGCGATGGGCGTTCGAGTACCGGCATTCAGGGCCGGCAATGATTACCTCTCGAACTGGTCCAACTCCCTTCGTACGTCTTGAATTCCCTCGAGGCACATCCGGTCAATCAGGTCGAGACATCGTGGTGCCCATTCATCGCGTTGATGCTGCTGATAGACACGGAAAATCAACTTCGCTACTGTGCGCATATCACCTACTCGATGTGTACGAATGTCCTTTGCCTCGTCGCTGAATCGTTCGAGAAACTTTTCACAAACGATGCTGGTAATGCCAGGCAGACGCGACAAGGATTCTTCCAAGGCATGGAGAATGGAGAACGAATCCTCTTGGTAGGCGGCGCTGTCGCAGAAAGCGGTAATAAGACCCTCGTAGGCCTCCAATGGTTCCTTTTCGAGCTGGCGAAAACACGAGGCAGCCTCCCGCCGGACTTCTACAATGTCGTCATCAAATAACCGCAAGAGTTGTGCCCCACAGCATGTGCGACATTCTACTAAGGCCAGATTATTTGCTGCGACCTGCGCCATCCCATGGCGTTGCGCAACAGAGCCGGCCATCGCCTCTTCTGCCAAATCAGAAGCACCATCGTGATAAAGAGCTGCCAATCCGGAGAGACGTGATCCTGCCCGACTCAATTCCGCGTTCGATGAGCGGAGCATTTTCTCCACGTACGGCCGAAGCAACGGGAAGTGTTCGCGTAAGCCATAGTAGATTATGCGTTCAGCATAATATGTTCCCAGAAGACGTTCATCCGTATCGGCGAGCGTGGGGAAGTACCGCAAAGCAAGTGCCATATCATAGTGGGCAATTGCCAACAACACTGAAGCAGCGCAGGAACGCACGGAAACATCCCTATCACTTACCAGACGTTCAATCGTTGTACGAAAACGTGTAATGTATTCCGCACTGGAATTGATGAGGTCCCTGATGGCTTCCGCTGCGCGTCCGCGTGTTGTGTTGATGCCATCCGTGACGATGTCGTTTTTGAGTTCTGAATGCCCGTTCGTAGCCCATTTACCCGGTGGTTTGTTATCCGCGTCTGGATGTTCGGTCGCCAACCAAGCAACCATCTCCACAGCTTCATCCGGGAGTGGCTCCTCAATACTACCGAGAACGTCGACAATCGCTTTTCCGTAATGCTCGCACGACTCCGCGTACGCTTTTCGGCAGACTGCAAGTTTCAGTTCGGTGAGTGCAGTTGATTCTTTAAGGGCATCCAATGTGCGTTCCAGATAGGCTGGATTGCTGCCCGCCGGTAAACGGAGACTCAGGCGGGCAAACCGCTCCGGTTCACTGCGAACATATTCTCGCAACATTACAGCCAATTCCCATGCGCCACCTTTCCCCGGATTTTCCCAACGAAATGGTCTTTCTTCTGAAGTATACTTCGCAATTGCTTTAAGCCATTGCTCGTCGGTCATCTTGTCGGCATCTTGTTTCTCGATCGGTGAACTTACCCAATAAGCGCGATTTTCTCGCGGCGCAGCAGCTGGACTTCCAAATTTCCGTTCCAATTCTAGGAATCGAGCTTGTGCGTTCTTGCTCCGATATTCGAAAGGAAACGCCGAAAGCAGGTTGTATTGTGCGTAGCCCGACCATTTGTATCCACGTGTGGTGTACTCATACGCCGGCGCGTAGCCCAGAATCGCCATCTCCAATTTCGCCCGGTTGGTCTCGGAACATACTGGGACGATAGCGCCGATGACCTGTATCGCAATCCAATATTGGCTGTCGACATAGCCGCAGAGGAAACGCCATGTATCGGTAGACAAAAGTACTGCAGCCTCATCCGCAAAGTGCACTGCCCCGGCAGAATAGACACTCAAGAGGAGGCAATTTGCAATGTAGGTACTCCGTCTTTTCAGCTCGGAGATCGCGTCGCCAAGACTGGCAGGCTGCTCTTTTGCAAGTCGCTCCATGGCGATGACTAGAGAATTCAGACAGGCTTGTCCGATAAACTCATGCTCGGATCTGCGCAGTGTGTGCCAAACGGCATTCCGTCTTGGAAGCTCGGTAGCCTGATCGTAAAGTGCAGCGTCTGATATTTCAAGCACGACAGGCAACACATACTGAACAAAAGAGACCGGTGCTTTCTCAACTGCATTATGGATGGGCTCGGAACTGAAATGGTCATATTTGAACATGTCATGCCACGAGATGTTTCCATTCTCGTCTTTCCGCTGCTGAACCAACACCAAGCGTCTCGCCAACCAATGAGCGATGACCTCAGGAATCCACTCGGGGCGGTCTTTCGCCAATCCGTAGAACATACTCCAGAATGTGCTGTTGGTAGCGATGGGGCCTTGCGCATCGTCGAGCGTACCATCGTCAAGCAACCGCAGGAAAAAATCAAAGAACCTCCGGCTTTTTTCGAGGTCGGCCCATACGGCTACATGCCGGAGGCGCAGAACCCAATCGCCCCCTCTACCGATATGGGGTTCCAGAAGTTCCGCCACCCTGTCACCAGAATGACGTTGATGAATGCGAACGTAATTCACCGCCATGTTGATTATTCCGATATCCGCGGATGTCAACCAATCCGCTATTAAGCCGCGTCGATACATAAAATGGAACCATGACTCCGATGCGAAGAAGTGTTCCCAGACCAGCGTGCCGAGCTTGTCGGAATTACGTTCTTCCTTGGCGATGGCGGCGAGCTCCGAATTTATCCAAGGTTCAAGGACGGCCCATTCATCGTCGCCGGGATCGGACACGTTAACTACAAGAGCGACGGCAAGATCTTTCAGGTGAACTCGAACTCGTGCGTCGCTTAGCAATTCACGAAATTCCGCGCAATATCGGTCCCGATCAGCATCTCGAAGATACGCTAAGACCTGTCGGACTTGGGCGCGGCGAAATAGGTGTTGCTCCGACACAGTGAGGAATGCCACGAGCGGTTGCTCCTTAGCAACAAATGCGCGGGCAAAACAATAGTCGAAGAAACTCTCATGGCCGAAGCCATAGCGTCCGCTCCGCCACGCCCGATCGACGGGCCAGCATCTGGAGATAGCTGTCACGGACGACCGGGTCGCCAACCTTGCGCAGGGTCGGCATCACGGCGTCGACGAGACGTTTCTTGCCGTCGGCCAGGCGGGTGTCGAGCCGGCCCGCGTGGTAGTCGATCAGGTAGGCCAGGATCGGATCCGGCGTGCGCACCGCTTCGCGCCACAGGTCGGGTGACTCGCGGATCACTTCATCGGGATCCTTGCCGTCCGGCAGGCGGACCACGCCGACGTCGGTCAGGCCCACGCCCCCGTCCTGCTGGACCTCGCTGATCAGGTTGTTCAGCTCGGTCACCCCGAAGCTTCCCGCGGACTGGCCGGCCGGGTCGACGTCATAAGCGAGGGCGACCTTCTTGGCGTAACGGGTGAGGACGGCGACCTGGCCCGGGGTGAGCGCGGTGCCGAGGCTGGCCACGACATTGGTGAAGCCGGCCTGGTGGGCCATCAGGGCGTCGGTGTAGCCCTCGACAATCACGGCCTGGCCCGACTTGCGGATCGCCGACTTCGCGCGATCGACGAGATAGAGCGTTCGGCTCTTGTCGAAGAGCGGCGTGGCCGGCGAGTTGAGGTACTTGGGGCCGTGGTCGCGGGTATCGCCCTCGGCGATCAGGTAGCGCCCACCCAGGCCCACTGCATGGCCGTTCGCGTCGCGAATCGGGAAGATGATCCGCTCGCGGAAGCGATCGTAGGCCCCTCGACCCGAAGTCCGGGCCTGGGTCAGGCCGACCTCGGCCAGCGCATTCGGATCGACGCCCCGCTTGGCGATCAGCTGGCGCGACATCGCGTCCCAGCCGGCCGGCGCCCAGCCCAGCTGGAAGGTCTCGATCGTCTCATCGGTAAAGCCCCGGCCGCGCAGGTAATCGAGCGCCGGCGCGCCCGAGACGTGGGCGGTCAGGACGCTGTGGTACCAGGCGATCGCACTCTCGAGCACATCACGCAGGCCGGCCTTGCGGGCATCCTCGCGGCTGGAACGCTCGTCAAGCTCGACGCCGGCCTTGGTCGCGAGCGTCTTGAGCGCTTCGGGGAAGGTCACCGAGTCGCGCTGCATCACGAAGCTGAAGACGTCGCCTCCGAGGCCGCAGCCGAAGCACTTCCAGCTCTCCCGGTTGGGAGTCACGTAAAAGGACGCGGTCTTCTCGCCGTGGAACGGGCACAGGCCCTTGAACGACGCACCCGATTTCTTGAGTGGGACGGTCTCGCCGATCACATCGACGACCGACAGCCGGTTCTTCACTTCCGCGGCAATGCCGACAGCCACGGACCCTCCTCGAGGTCTGCCACCTGGCGCCCAGCCCTGCGCCGGGCATGAGTACGGGCGTGTCAAGTCTTGACACGCCACTCAGGTCGTCACTATACCACCTTGTCAAGGGGTCTGGATACCCCCATGGGGTATTGACAAGCGATGTTGTCAATACCCCAGAGCTCGAACTGGCGCGGAAACGCTTGATAGGCCGGTAAGGCCGGGCGCAGGTTGAACCCATGACATTCCCAAATCCTGGATCTCGGCCGAGGCGGCCCGCAAGGCCCTTGGG
>JADGNP010000265.1 GCA_017883425.1 Candidatus Sulfotelmatobacter sp.
AAGGCCGAGGACGCGCTGCGCCAAGCCAAGGCGACGAAGAGTTACCAGGATTTCGGGCTGCTGGCGGAAAAGATCTCCGAGGACGATTTCCGGGTGAACATGGGCGACCACAAGGTTGTCTCCAGCGACAAGTTGCCGCCGCAGGTGGTCAAAACCTTGCAGGCCATGCAGTCGGGACAAGTCAGTGGATTGATCCAGATTGAGAGCGCATACACCATCATCCGGCTGAACGCTCATACCCCGTCACGCACCAAGCCGCTGTCGGAGGTCAAGAACGATCTGAAGAACGATTTGCAGAAGAGCAAGTACGAGAAGCTGCGTTCGAATCTTGCGAAGCAATTGCGCGCCAAGGCCAAGATTGAAGTGGTGTAGCAGGCGGCACGACCACGGGGCCTGAGCGGGTTGCTGACGTTTAAGCGCCTCAGGGGCTGAAAGCCCTCAATGAAAAGGAAAGCTTTGTCGCAGCACTGGAAGCGCTGCGCCACCCAAAGGCAGCGAATTCTCGCTTCACCAACCCGCCAGTCACGCGGCGGGTTTTCTCATTAAAACTTCAGATAGCATGTCTACTTTTCTTCTGTTGTGTATTTCAACTCGCAGGGCGGGTGATATCCCGCACCCGTGTCGATTTCGGTTCAACCCCCATCCCAATCAAACTCGCAAAGGACTTATTTTCAATGAATTAGAAATTTGAAGACAGGGGGTGCGTTTGGCCGTTGTTGTGCCCTGTGAAGGGGTAAGGGCAAGTGGTTTCTGAGCCTGCGAGCCAGAAGGACAGTAGCGAATGAAGGTAGCGAATCGCATCATCGGACTCGTAGTACTGGTGATGGGTCAACTCGTCTACGGCCAGAACCAGCCGCAATCTCAATCCCCTGAGCTTTCCATCGGCGAAAACACGAAGCTGAGCGCCGGCGGCCTGTTTACCTTCGGATATAGCGGAGACTATGGCGACGTCGTTTCGTCGCAGCACGGACTGACCTTCGGAGTCGACGGCAGGCTCTCGGGTTATTACTACAACCCCAAGTTCATTTCGTTCACGGCAACGCCTTACTACAACCAGTCGCGGAACAATTCCAGTTACCAGTCGCTGACCGGGGCGACCGGCATTAGCTCGAATGTGGATTTTTTCACCGGCAGCCATTTTCCGGGATCGGTGAGTTACCGCTACGACCGCAACAGCAGCGGGACCTTTGGCTTGACTGGGCAGCCCAACTTCACCACCGTGGGCAAGGGCCAGGGATTCGGTATCAACTGGAGCGCGTTGCTTCCGAACTTGCCCACGCTCTCGGTTGGCTACTCGCAGGGGGACGGCAGCGGTACGATCTATGGCACCAGCGAGGAGACAAAATCCAACACGCGGCTGTTCAACGTGCGCTCGGGCTATGAACTCGCCGGATTTCGTCTGAATGCCTTCTACGACCGCACCAGCTTGAACGCCAAGTTTCCGGAATTCCTTTCCGGATCCCAGGCCTCGGTGCAGGATTCAACGGGGAATGACGTGGGAGTTGGCGCGCAACACAGCCTGCCTTTCCACGGCCAGTTCTATGCGAACTACAATCGGGCGTCGTCCGACAGCCACTACTTCTCGGAAGCAGGACAGAGTTCGAATACGTCCAGCTACACCGACGATATCGTAAACACAGGCGCCAGCTTTCATCCCACGCAGAAGCTATCGTTGAATGTCACCGAGAACTACACCAGCAACCTGAACGGATACCTTTCGCAGAGCCTTGGCAACAACGGAACCGCAGAGCCGGGACTCAGCCTGGGATCGGGCGCGCACTCCTCGACCTTGGGCGGAGCGGCCACCTATCAGTTCACCACCAACCTGTCGGCGACGTCGCAGGCCACCTATTACGACCAGTACTACTTCGGAAAAAACTATACCGGCACTTACTTGAGCGGCACGGTGAACTATGGGAAGCGGCTGCTGGATATGTTCACCTTCTCCGGTTCGGTGATCGATAGCAGCAACGGCCAGGGCACGAACGCGCTGGGATTTGTCGGCAACGTGAACTACTTTCACAGGATCAAGGGTTGGCAAACTTCAGGCGTATTCACCTACGCCCAGAACGTGCAGTCACTGCTGGTTACTTACACAACCTCGTACTACAGCTACAGCGCGAATGTGCACCGCCGTTTGCCGGCCGGGCTGCAATGGACGGCGGCGTTCAACGGAACCCACAGCGGGTTGACGAACTTTCAGGGAACCAGCAGCCAGAGCGAAGGTTATTCCACGTCGCTCGGTTCGCGGAAGTTTACCGTTACCGGCATTTACACGCATTCGACGGGCATCTCGCTGCTGGGCGCGGGCGGACTGGTGCCGGTTACGGGGACGCCCGGAGTGAACGATTTCATTACCTTTGGCGGCTCGAGCTATGGCGGGGGGATCTCGGTGACCCCGCTGCGGCGCCTGGTCCTCTCAGGAAGCTTCAATCGCGCCATCAGCAATACCGTAGGACAGACGATCTCGCACAACAACACGGAAATCTTCAACGCCCAGATGCAGTACCATCTACGCAGGATCGGACTGCAGGCGGGGTACACGCGGTTCACGCAGGGCATCAGCGCCGTGGGAGCACCTGCCAACACGACCTCATATTTTGTCGGAATCTCCAGATGGTTCGACTTCTTCTAGCGGCGCGGAGCAGAACGGCTTTTCGCAGCGGGCTGATTGGGGCCGGGCTGACGATCCTGCTCGCGCTGGCGTTGGCTTCGCCGGCAGGAGCCGCGAAGCGCCCGAAGGAGACGGTTACACCCTCCGCACCCGATTTGCTGATGGACGGCGGGCGCAAACTCTCGTTCGAGCGCAGTTTCAGCCTGGAACGCGAGGTCAAACCCAAGCGCAGCTTCTGGACTCGCGTGGTCGACGTGATCGCGGGCCAGCCCGACTTTCATTACCTGGTCAGTCCCTACAGCGTGGTCACCGATTCGCGTGGACGCATCATTGTGACGGACGTGGCGGCGGTGGGCGTGCACATCTTCGATTTCGAGCGGCAGAAGTACAAGTTCCTCTCGCGGCGCGACGCGGGGAAAGATTCCATGCTCGCGCCGCAGTGCGTGGCCGTCGACGCCCAGGACAATATCTATGTGGCCGATTCACGGTCGGGCAAGATTTTTGTCTTTGACGTAAATGGCAAGTATCGCCGCGTGATTGGCAGCCTGAAGGGCGGCGAAGGATATTTCAAGCGTCCCACCGGGATTGCCGTGGATTCCGCGGCCCAGCGGATCTATGTCACCGATACGCTGCGAAACAAGATTTTCGTGATGGACATGCAGGGCAGCGTGCTGCAGACGATCGGAAAAACGGGCACTGGCGACGGCGAGTTCAACTATCCCACCGAGTTGCGGTTGCACGGGCAGGATCTGGCGGTGGTCGATGCTATGAATTTCCGCGTGCAGGTATTCGACCGCTCGGGCACGTTCCGCTACGCCATCGGAAAAGTGGGGGATGGCACGGGATGGATGTTTCGGCCGAAAGGGATCGGGTTTGATTCCGAGTCGCATCTCTACGTCGTGGATGGTCAGTGGGGCGTCGTGCAAGTCTTTGACGAGCAAGGGCAACTGCTGTATTACTTCGGCGGGAAGGGAACCGGGGCCGAGCAGTTTCAATTGCCGACCGGACTGCAGATCGATAACCACGATCGCATCTACGTAGTGGATTCCTTCAACCGGCGCGTCCAGGTGTTTCACTACTACGGGATCGCGCAGGCGGCGGACGAGAGGAAACAACCATGAAACCGCTCCTCTCACTGGCCTGCTTGTTCATCGTCGCCCAGAGTTTTGCCCAGCAGCCCACCGCGGATACGTTGGGCATGCACAACCTGTCGTTGTCCAGTGGCGCGTCCGTATATTCGCAAGGAAGCCTGGGCTGCACTTTCTGCCATGCTCCGCACAGCGGATTAGGCGGCAACACACCGCTATGGAACCAGAAGCTGTCGCAGAAATCCTACGTGCCTTACAGCAGCACGACCGATCCCAACCTGGGCAACACTCAGCCCACGCTGGGTGTCACCAGCAGTCTGTGCCTGAGTTGTCATGACGGGACGGTGGGCGTGGGACAATCCGCGGCCTACGGGCAGTTGCCCACGGTCGGATCCATGAATAGCGCCGATTCTTTCGGCACCACTCTGACGGGATCGCACCCATTCAGTCTGGTGTTGCCGTTGAAAGATGCTTCGAACCTGGTTGCGTCGCTGGTCACACAAGGCAAGACGGCCGATCCCACCGGAGCGGTAAAGCTGATCAACGGCAACATCGAATGCACGAGTTGCCACGACCCCCACGTTCAGACCATCGACAAAATTGCCCAGAACTTTCTGGTGCGCGACAGTTCCAGCGCGCAGATGTGTCTGGCGTGTCACGACCCGAACCGGGTGGTGCAGGGACAAATCAATCCGCTGGCAGGTTTCACGAACAGCGTCCACCAGACGTCTACTAATCAGGTTTCACCGGACGCGCACGCCGGGGCTTATGCGACCGTCGGCGTGAATGCGTGCACGTCGTGCCACATGTCGCATGACTCGGTTGCTCCGGCACGGCTGTTGCGACCCGCCACGCCCGCGGCTCCCTCGTACGATTCCGTGACCCAGACTTGCATGACCTGTCATGGCGGAGGAACGTATTTGTCGCCCGCGATTGCCAACATCATGGCCGAGGTCGCGAAGGTAAGTCATCCCCTGCCTTCAGGCAATAACTTCCACGATGCCGCCGAGGCGGCGCTGCTCAACAACAACCGGCATGCGACTTGTGTGGATTGCCACAGCGCGCATGCTTCCAACCCGGAACTGCAGTTTTCCGCGCCTCCCGCCATTCGGCCGCCGCAGGCGGGCGCGACCGGCATCAGCGCGCTCGATGGCATTACCGCGATCATTCCGGCCATCAATCAATATGAAACCTGTCTGCGCTGTCACGGCACCAGCACGGGCAAGCAGCGACTCATCATTTACGGCTACGCGCCCATTCGGGTCGTCTCTGCCGCGGACTCGTTGAACATCATTCCGGAACTCGCGTCGACGGCTACGTCGAGCCATCCTGTAACCCATGTGCGATCGAGTCCGCTGCCGCAGCCCAGCCTGCTGGTGAACATGCTGGACGAGAAGGGATTGCCTTCTGCGCGGCTGGTGGGCACCCAGAACTTCTGCACCGATTGCCATAACAGCGACGACAATCGCGAGTTCGGCGGTACCGGACCGAATGGTCCCCACGGCTCGGTCAACTCGCACATCCTCGAGCGCAACTATCAATTCAGCCAGGCGGCAATCCCTGGCGGACCGGTCACGAATCTTTTCCCCAATCCCGATACCAGCGTCGCCGGACCCTTCTCGATGTGTGCGAAGTGCCACGATCTGACCCAGATTTTTGCGAACACCAGCTTTACGCAGCACAATCTGCATACCTATCAGTATGGATTCAGCTGTTCGGTTTGCCACACTGCGCACGGCATGGGATCCACCTCCCCGACGATCACCGGAGAGCGGCTGGTGAATTTCGATGCCAACGTGGTGGGACCGAACGGCGCCGCTCCCATCGCTTACAACCACAGCACCAATACCTGCACGCTGATGTGCCATTCCGCCACTCACAACGCGGATGGCACAGTGACCTCGGCTGCGTCGGTGAAGCGCAAGGGGATCCGAGGGAAGTGAGCCCATAGCGCAGGTTGCGACCTGTATCTGTGCCTGCACTTCGTTTTTCCGCGGCATAACATTTTCCGCTTCCGAGCGGAACATGGCATGCACGGGGACCGGCAGGGCTGGATGATTTAGATCTGACGCCGCGGTTAGGCCCTCGGAATCGGATCGAGTCCAGCCCTGTATCGCGAAAGCTGCGATTCGAAGGACAGATCTTAGAGAACGATCGATGACGTCTGCACCTGTAGACTCCGCACCCACAATCAACCAACGCCCCAATGGCGGCAGGCGCTATTGGCCACAGATCGCCACGGCGATCCTCGTGCCGGTATTGTTGTTGGGCGCGATCGAGGGAGCGTTGCGCCTGTTCGGCGTCGGATTTTCCACCGACCTCACTGTGCCCTGCACGGTGCAGGGACACCCCGCTGCCTGCTACAACCTGTTTTTCCCTGCGCCTTTCTTCCCGCCGGGCATGATCAAGACTCCGCAAGCGTATGCGATTCCGGCGGAGAAACCGCAGGGGACCTTCCGAATTTTCGTGCTCGGAGAATCGGCGGCCATGGGCGATCCCGATCCCGCCTATGCCTTCAGCCGATATCTGGAAGTGATGCTGCGGGAACGCTACCCGTCGATGAAGTTCGAAGTCGTGAATACGGGCAGCGTGGCCATCAACTCGCATGTGCTGTTACCGATCGCAAAGGGGTTGGCGGAACAACGTCCGGACGTGTTCATTATTTACTCGGGCAACAATGAAGTCGTCGGACCGTATGGACCCGGGACTGCGCTGACGTCTTCCGGCATGAGCCTTGCGGTCATCCGCACCAGCATTTTCGTCCGCTCCACCCGCATTGGCCAGCTTCTCACCAAGGTCGGAACTCAGAAGAAGGAATGGGGCGGGATGGAGATGTTTCTCGATAAACAGGTTCGCGAGAGTTCGCCGCTCATGAAGTATTCGTATGAGAACTTTGAGAAGAACCTGCGGGACACCGTCGCGGTGGCGCGTAGTTCTGGCGCCAGAGTCATTGTGAGTACGGTGGCCACAAACCTGAAGGACTGTGGTCCGTTCTCATCCCTGCACCGCGAAGACTTAGCACCGGATGATTTGCGTTCCTGGACAGCGCTGGTGCAACAGGGCGCGGATCTGGAAAGCGCCCGCTCATACGCCGAGGCGTTGCAAGCATACCAGGCAGCGACGAAGATTGATGATCAGTTCGCCGAGCTGGAATTTCGGATTGCGCGGAGCCTGTGGATGCAGGGAGATTACGCTGGAGCCCGGGAACATTTTCTTCGTGCGCGCGATCTCGACACGCTTCGTTTCCGCGCCGACAGCCGGATCAACGACATCAATCGTTCGGTAGCGTCGTCGTCTCCGGGGGCAGAATTAGTGGACGCCGAGGCGATTTTTTCCAAGGAGAGTCCCAACGGGATCATCGGCAGCGACCTTGTGTATGAACATGTGCACATGACTCCTCTCGGCAACTACTTGCTCGCGCGCGCGCTGTTTCTCCAGATCGCGAGCAAAATGGCGCCGCCGTCCGGTCACCCCCTGACCGAGGCTGACGTTCCCTCTGAGGCGGAATGCGAACAGCTGTTGGCCTTTACCAGTCACGATCAGTCGCGCATCACGACGGAGATGCTGCAGCGGCTGCAAAGGCCCCCCTTCACCAATCAGCTCAACCACTCCGATCAGGTCTTGCGGTTGATGCTCAAGGCGGAGGCTCCCAACGAGAGTCCGGATGAGACGGCGGCCCAGTACGAATGGGCGATCCGGAAGAGTCCGGATGATCGAGTTTTACACTACAACTACGGTCTCTTCCTCTTCGAACACAACCGCAATGCCGCGGTCCAGCAGTTAAGCATGTCCCGGCCATGGGATGGCTTCCCGGTTTTCACCCCGGACGGGATGCTGGTGCAATAGGGGTAATCGCAGGAATGGGCAGTCCTAAGGATTAGTGGCGCAACGGTGATAT
>JADGNP010000266.1 GCA_017883425.1 Candidatus Sulfotelmatobacter sp.
CCGAACATCGGCGAGTGCTGGAACCACAAGACTGCGACGTTCATGCTGCTAGGGGATATCTGCACGCGGCGTTGCGGTTTCTGCGCTGTGCCCAAGGGACGGCCGGAGCCGATTGACTGGGACGAGCCGCGACGCGTGGCGGAAGCGGTCGCTACGCTGGGACTGAAACATGCGGTCGTGACCAGCGTGAACCGCGACGACGACAACCTCGGCAGCGCCAGAATTTTTGCCGAGACCATCCGCGAGATTCGCGAGCTGACGCCCGATTGCCGCGTCGAAGTCCTCATCCCGGACTTTCAGGGGCTGGAAGAATCCTTGCGAATCGTGCTCGATGCCAAGCCAGACGTGCTCAACCACAACACTGAGACGGTGCCGCGGCTGTATCGCGCGGTGAGATCTGGTGCGCGCTACGAACGCACTCTCACGCTGCTCGAGAACGCCAAGAAATTCTCCCCCGGCATGGTGACCAAGAGCGGCGTGATGGTAGGGCTCGGAGAGTCGTCGGAAGAGTTGGTCGAAGTCTTCCGCGATCTGGGCACGCGCGGCGTCGACATTCTCACCGTCGGCCAGTATCTGCGTCCGTCGAAGGATCACCTTCCCATCGCGCGTTTCTACGAACCAGAAGAGTTCACGTACTTGCGGGACCAGGCTCTGCGCTTCGGTTTCCGCCATGTTGAGTCGGGACCGCTGGTGCGGTCCAGCTATCACGCGCACGAGCACGCTGATGCCGCTGCACTGTCGCGGGCGGTGTCGTAGCTTGCGGCGTCCGGGCCTTCCCGCCAAAGTCGTTTCTCCGAAGATCAAGGGCCTGAGCGTTAGTATCCCCATCGAACAAATCGGCATCAGGAGGCTGCTGCTCCCGTGGTGACCGCTCTCCTGGTGATTCTTGGATTTTTCGCGGGCCTGCTGGGCGCGCTGACCGGAATCGGCGGCGGCGTGCTGCTCACGCCCATTCTCGCGCTCCACTTCGACATCTCCATTCGCCAAGCCATCGGAACGAGCCTGGTCGCGGTGATTACCACTTCGGCGGCGAGTTCCTCGGTTCACTTGCAGCGCCACACCACCGACATTCGCCTGGGCATGACGCTCGAACTGGCAACGGCATTTGGTGCGGCCGTCACGGCGTATCTGGTGGGTTACTTTAATCGCAACGCTCTCGAAGGATTGTTCGCCGGCTTTCTGCTGTACAGCGCGATCACCATCCTGGCCAAGGGCGGCAAAGTGAAACCGCTGGAGGACGAATCTGCTCCTCCCGTCGACGTAACTGTAATCCCACCCTACGAACCCAAGCGCTACCCGCTGGGACTGGCGGCGTCCCTGGTGGCGGGCGCGCTCTCGGGACTGCTGGGGATCGGCGGCGGCCCCATCAAGGTTCCGGTCATGTACATCTTCATGAACGTGCCGCTGATGGTGGCCACTGCGACTTCCAACTTCATGATTGGCGTGACCGGAGCGGCCAGCGCCATCGTCTATTACCGGCGTGGCGACATCCTGGTGCAATTTGCCGCGCCGCTGGCTGTGGGCGTGTTCGTGGGATCGCTTCTGGGCGCGCGCCTGGCTCCGCGCGTTCACACCAAGGTCGTGGTGTATCTGCTGGTCGGGGTGATGTTCTACCTTGCCGGGCATCTGATGATCCACCTGCTGCGGGGGTGGTTATGAGCCAGGTGCGGGAACCGGACTTCGACCGCGCCGTGGCCCTGGTGCTGCGCATCGGCGCCTTCGGATGCTTCTTTATCATGCTGGCCGGGCTGATCGATGGGTTGTTCGTCAGCGGGCACATTCCTGTCGACATTGAACGCGCTGGCGTCCTGCTGATGCTGGCCACTCCGGTCGTGCGGGTGATGGTCGCCTGCTTCTTATTCTTTCGGGAAAAAGACCGGAAGTATGGATGGATCTCTCTGGGCGTGCTGCTCATCCTGCTGGGATCGATGTCTGGATTCGGCGAGCACTAAGACATCCCTCAGGGGCTGAAGCCCCGATCATTAGGCGCCTTCGGACGGCACGGCTGAAAAGAGGCTGCCGAAAAACTGACGATTCGTATCAGGCTATGCCTTCAGCACTCGTATGCCTTCCTTCAGGCATAGCGTAAGTGCTGGCTAATCAATCACGCCGTCAGGCGCTGCGGCGCGGAATGCGAGTTTTTTCGCAGCTGCTGAAAGCCGTGTCCTACCCCAACCCACAATACTCAGAAGATGTGCAGCTTGATACTTAGGTACTTCTTGGGGTTTTCCCGGATACCCTTCACCAGTTCGCGGCTCTCGACCAGCATCTGGTTGGCGTTATTGTAGAGGGCCTCGTCCTTGAAGAGCTTGCCGGCTGTGCCCTGGCCGGCTTCGAGTTCGGTAGTCAATTCCGAGAGTTTGCTGATCGTGTTGTCGAGCTTCTTTGCCAATTCCTCATCCTTGGTCAGCTTGCCGAGCGTGCCCTTGCCGGCACTGATGTCCTCGGTCAGCTTCTTCATATTGGCGATGGTGTCGTTGGCGTTGTTATAGAGTGAGGGATCCTTCAGGAACTTTCCGGCCGTGCCTTTACCCTGCTGGAGATCGTCGATTACACCATTCATCTTGTCGAGCGTGGCAATGAATTTGTCGTAGGCGTCATTGCGGCTGATCAGCCTTCCCAAGCTGCCTTCGCCACTGCCCACTTCATGCACGATCTGCTGGAATTCCGCCACGGTAGAGGAGAAGCGATTGTAAAGAGTCGGATCATAGATGAGTTTTCCCAGCGATCCCTTGCCGCTTTCGGCGAAGGCCAGAATACGGTCGGCGCGCTTCAACAAGGCGTCCATGTTCTCCAGCGTGCTCTGGCTGGCGCGCACCACCTGGTTGAAGTCGGGATGTATTTGCGTGGGCAGCGTGTCTCCGTCTTGCGCCGGAGGACCGACGGCTTGGAGACTGTCGATATCGAGGTAGGTCTCTCCCAGCACTCCTGCGGTTTCAAGTGAGGTCACCGAATCGCGGCGGATGCTGTAATTGTATTTCGTGCTGAGCTTCATCGTGATTTCGACGGGAGTTTGCTGCTTGCTTTTGTCGGGCACGATGGCGATCTTGGTCACGTTGCCGATGTCCACACCGCTCAGACGCACAGGAGCGCCCGCGCGCAGCCCCTGCGCGTTATCGAAATAAGACTTCAGGGTGATGCGTGGAGTGAAGAACCCAGTTGTTCCGGACATGAGGAACAGCAGAAACCCCAGCGTCAGACTGGCAACGATCACCGTGATCCCAACTTTCAGTTGCGACCACTTGAGCTGCTTCTGGCTAGGCAAATGATTTCCTCATGACGCCAGTCTGGGACGGATCGCCGGCCGCGCGAACAGCTCAGGATCGCAACCGGCTCCTCGCAGCATGATAACAAACCGGAGCCAGACCTAGGCCACTTTCGTCCTCAATGCTGGCATCAGCAGCAGGGCGAGCAGATACGCGGCCGCTCCGCAGGCCAAAGTGACGGTCAATCCGAATTGGATGGCGATGACCATGGCCGACACGGATCCGAGCACGCTGGCCGCCGCGTTCATCGCCCAGGCCCATTCGACGGAATTATCGGAAGCCCCTTGCCCGGCGGGAAATTCGGGGGCGGGCAGGGCAGCGAACGCGCGCAGGCCCGTGGGGAACGGCATCCCCATCACGAATCCCAGCGGGACCAGAAGAACGCCGCTGACCAGCAGGCGATATCCGAAGTCCATGCCGACCAGCGCCGCCAATCGGCCGGGCAGGAAAACTACGTCAGCGAGAAGCGTCACGATTACCAGCACGAGCGGTACCCAGCCCAAGTCGGTGCGCGGCAGCCAGAGACGCGAGAACAGGCTCCCCGCGCCGCTGGACAGCATCAGCAGGAAAATCACGACCGTCAGGGCGTAGGTGGGATGGCCGAGAAACAGCACGAAGCGCTGAATGAAGGCGATCTCCACCAGGATATAGCCCAAACCCACCGCAACGAAATAAAGCAGCGGAAGCGGCGACTGGCGGGTGCTCCGGCTTCTCAACGCCAGGGGCAGAACCAGGAATGCCAGCACCGCAACCAGAGAAATCACCAGCACGAGCAGGAGCACCAACACTCCCAGGTTTACTTTCCAGTCGATGCCCGTGCGCAAACCTTTTTCGCCGAGGATCTGTCCGGGTTTCAGCGTGAAGAAGAAGAAGGGTGCGTTGTCGGTCACGGGTGCGACGTTGTAGGCATAGCTCCGCGCGAACGCGTAGGGATCGTTGCTCGCGATCAGGTCGGAAAACGGATTCTCTCCGGGATCCGACGGCAGATACAGCGGTTCGAGCTCCGAGTAGTCGTCAAGATGCGCGGTCACCGCCGCCTCTTCTGCTGCCGTGAACGGAGTCTTCTTCGCCAGCACTACGACCGGAACGCCGTTCCGGTCGAGCGCTCCCTGCGAAGCGATGATGAAGTTGCGGTCGGGATTCGCCACCCCGAGGCGGTGCAGCGCTTCCATGGCCACCGCGACCACGCGCAAGGCTTCGCGCGGATGGCGAAATTCCCAGCGCGTGATGGCGATCATGCCATCGGGCTTGAGGTGATCGAAATACTCGCGGAAAGCCTCGACGGTATAGAGACTATTCTCGCTAAGCGCGAATGCGCCGGCGGCGGTCGAGGCCCAGGTGTCGACCAGCGTCATCTGCACGACATCAAAATGCTGCCGGGTCGAGCGCAGAAACGACCGGCCATCGGTCACGTGAATATGCACGTCGGGGCGATCGTAGAGATGCCGCGAGTAGTCGGCGTAACGCTCGCGCATGATGGTGGTGGCGATGATGGAATTGATCTCGATCCCGGTCACGCTCGGACTGCCGTTCGCCACGGCGCGCAAAACATCCACACCGCCGCCCGGACCAATGATGGCGAATTCTCCGTGCGGGCGGAGAACGTTGGCGAGCGCGGGCGGAGCGGACATGAGGTCGTGTTCCCAATCGGTGTCGTGCCACTGCGCCACGTCCGCATTCATGATGTAGGTGGAAGCGTCGGCGTCGATGACTACGACCTTGGCCTGACCATGGCGGTCGACTTCCACGCGCGAGAGCGCATTCCAGCGCGCGAACTCCACCCACGCCGGATCGCGGAACATGCCCTTGGCGTAAACCACATCGATGAGGCGCCCGGAGTAGTTCGCGCCGATCAGGGCCACCAGCGCGAGTGCCAGTAGGGCTGCATTTCTCCGCACTGGACGGAATTCGGCCCAGATCGTGCCGGCGACCGCCATGGTGGCTCCGGCGACCAGGATGACGTTGGGTCCACCCACCCAATTCAGCAAGGGGACGACCGCCAGGCAGGCCAGCGCTCCACCGCACAGGTCGGCGCCGTAGAGCCGCGGGATGCGGCGCGTCTCGCGGGCGAATACGACTGCGAACAGAAGTCCGGTCAGGAAGAAGGGGACGGCAGCGGCCAGGTAGAGCGCCGTCAGCCGCGCGAAGTTTCCCCAGGAAACCTGCAGCGCAACGGGAACGTGCAGGACGACCTCCAGAACCACCAGCACAACTACGGCATTCGTCATGCACAGCCGCGCGGCGAGCCTGCGCGTGGCCGTGCCCGCGAGCCTGGTCTTCAGCAAGTACGCGAATACGCCCCCCGCGCCCAGCCCGAGCAGAGCAATCGAAATCGCCAGGAAGGCGAAGTGGTAGAAGAGCACGACCGAGAATAACCGGGTCAGCGCCAGTTCCAGCAACAGGGCGGCGAAGCTGGTGAGCGCGAGGCCTGCCAGCAGAGTTTTTTCCGGAATTTCAAGGCTGCTCGAGGTTTGGATAGACGTCGGAGTGATGGCGGGCATAAATGAACTGGAAGCGACAGTCTAGCAGATGGTGGGCGGCGGAATTGGGTGGCAAGTCCGCGGGGCGCCTCAGTTCTCGAGAATTACTTGTGCGATCGCCTGTTCCTCAGTGTGCGAAATCGACAGGGCTGCATTTTTCACTCCGAGTTTTGCGGCGAACTCTCCCGCCTTTCCGTGAAACGTCATGGTCGGCCGGCCTCCTGGCATGCGGACCACCTCGCAATCGCGCCACCGCACGCCATGATTCCAGCCGGTCCCCAGAGCTTTCATGGCGGCTTCTTTGGCCGCGAACCGCGCGGCATAACGCTCAACCCGATTCGCCTTCGAGTCGCAATAGCGGATCTCTCCGGGGGTAAAGATGCGTTGCAGAAACCGTTGTCCGAAACGCTCGATGGACTGGCGGATACGCGGAACTTCGGCGATGTCGATGCCCGTGCCTACGATCATGATCAGGATGTCCTTGGCTGAATCTTACAGCACTCGATCTCCTCGATAGATCAGACCTTCGTCGACGACGCGGGCTTTCCTTGTGGCGATTGAACTGAGGCAGACAGCGCGACATGGGGAACGCGCGGATGTCCACGAGAGCCTGAATCTGATGAACCGCGAAGTGCGCTGAGGTTTCGCGAAGGACGCAAAGAAAAACAAGATGCCGCGCGCGAAGTTCTGCGGCTTATTCAATCAGCTTGCGCCAGGATTCGTCGTCGCCACCCAATAGCTCGTGTCCGGCTTCGCGCAAGATATCGAGCGCCCGCGCGTGCTCTTCCTGGATCAGCACGTAATCCGTGTCGTAGGTCGCGATGGCGAAGATGGGGACGGCGTTGTTCGAGAGCGGTTCGATGAAGGACAGCAGGACTCCCGTTTGTGAGAAGGGAAACGGGCCTTCGAGCTTCAGGCAGATCCAGCGATGCGGAGAATGCACGTCCCGCGGAAGATTGTCGGCTGGGCAGACGATGGAAAGTTCGTCGGCGGTGCGGGTGATCGAGGTGAAGTCGCCCTTGGTGGCCCAGTCGGGGACGAGCGCGTCGGGGGCGAGGCGCACGATCGCGTAAGGGCCGGGCAGCCAGCGGAACGTGAGCTGGAAGCGATTGGGGTGAGGCCGGTCGTCTTCGCGGTTTGCGATGGTCATAAGAACACCGCCGAGCTTCGCTCGGCCGGACAGCCGGGGGCGGCTGTCCCCACATAGAGCGCCTAGCCTTCCACGGCCTTGCGCAGGGCGGCTCTGGCGAGAATGCGCGTGGAGTCCAGCATGGGCAGCGGGGAGGACTCCGGCGTCATCAGCAGCGGAATTTCAGTGCAGGCCAGCGCCACGGCATCGCAACCTTCGTCTTTCAGTCCGCGAATCACCTCGGTGAAATAGGCCTGCGTGCGCGGCAGGAACGTTCCCTGGACCAGTTCCTCGAAAATGATACGGTGAATGCGCTCGCGCTGCTCCGCCCCGGGCACGCGGTGCTCAATGCCCGCGGCTTTGAGCGTCTCGCGGTAGACCGGACCGTCCATCAACGAGCGGGTGCCCAGCACTCCGAGGCGTTTATAGCCATGCCGCTTGGCGTCGTTGGCGACCTCCACCGCGATATGCAGCCAGGGACGCGGCGAGCGGTGCTCGACCAGATCGAAAGCCTGATGCACGGTGTTGACGGGAGCGATGAGGAAGTCGGCGCCGGCCTTGGCTAACTTCTCGGCGGAAGAGAGCATGAGTTCGGCGACGCCGGCCCAGTCGTTTGCGTCGATGCAGTTCTTGTATTGAACGAAGGGATGTCCGTGCATCGACACTTCAGGATGATTGTAGGGACCGAGCAAGTCCGCGCC
>JADGNP010000267.1 GCA_017883425.1 Candidatus Sulfotelmatobacter sp.
CACGTCGCCGCAGACGAGGCCCGAAAGACAGCCGATCAGATCGGAACTGTGATCTTTGCTCAACCGGAAGCTCCGGGACTTGTGCACTGATCGCTGATTCCTGTGCACTCGCGGTTTTCCTAAGGGGGACGAAATGGGGTTAAAGTATCACTCCGCAAAGGGGTTACGGGTTACGGGCAGACGGCCACGTCAGCCTGGTTAGAGTAGTACTAGGCAACAGTAAAGACAAGCAGCTCGGGGGGTGTGTCCTAGAGTCTCACTTGCTGGTAAGCTTTTCTTATTCAATAATATGCCAGCGAAGCCGCCAAGCCTGCGGAGATGGAATCGAGTGAATTCTCGCGTTGAGCGCTACCGACATTCCTGGAGACTGAGAATCCCGCCGGATCCGGGCGAGACGCGCCGGATTGAGCGGTGGCTGGCGACGGCTCGCGTGTTTCTGGCAGTTTCGACGTTGGTGGCGATCCGCATGGATCCTACCGAACTGGGGAATTCGTGGGCGGCTTACGGGCTGTTCGTATTTTACTTGGCGAACGGCATCCTGATCATGATGCTGCTGCGGCGGAGGCAGGAGTCGACGGCAGGTTTTCGTCTTCTGGTGCATGCCGGTGATGTAGCCTGGCCAGCATTAATTTCAATCTTCGCGGAAGGGCCAAGAACGCCTTTTTTTCTTTTCTTTTTTTTCGTGCTGGCGGCGGCGGCGTACCGATGGGGCTTGTGGGAGACGCTGGGCACGGCGGCGGCGGAGGTTGGTCTGCTGTGGATCGAGAGTTTCGTTCTGATCCACGTGTGGCTGGGACCCGGAGGATCCGCGTCCTGGCGGGCCTTGCTCGGCCTGCGAGTGAATGCGGGAACGTTTGAACCCCAACGGCTTTTCATGCTGTCGATCTACCTGCTGGTAATGGGTCTATTGCTGGGCTATCTGGCCGAGCAGCAGAAGCATCTGCGGGCGGAGAAGGCAGTGGTGACCGGGACTTTGTCGCGGGTGAGGGTGGAAGCGGGCCTGACGGGGACGATTGAGCAGATCTTCCAGGAAGCGATGTCGATGTATGGGGCGTCGCGGGTGGTGGTGGCATCGCAGGAGTCTCACAGCCAGCGAGTCTTCGTGGGAGAGTTGAACAAGACGAATGGACGTGTGCCGTCGGAATTCCACTGGCTGGAATCCGGCGCGCGAGACGCGAAAACCTATCTGGATGATTTTCCGGGGGAAGTGTGTTACGCCTCGATCGACGGGGATCGATGGAGAACCCTGGCATTGGATGACAGTGGGCACCAGGTGCCGGTGGCGAACCTGGCGCCAATTTCTCAACTGCGGGACGTGCAGGCTTTTGAGTCGCTGGTTACGGTGGCATTTCTGTTTGGCAGCGAGTGGAGAGGGCGGGTATTTCTGTTCAACCCGTCGTGGCGGGGCGAGAAGCAAGAGGAACTGCGCTTTCTGCTGGATGTGGTCCACCAGGTGGGGCCGGCGGTCTACAACGTGTACCTGCTGCACCGGTTGCGACGCCGGGCGGGAGCGGCCGAGCGGGCGCGCTTTGCGCGGGAACTGCACGACGGTGCGGTGCAGTCGCTGATTGCGGTCGAAATGCAGGTGGACGTGTTGCGGCGGCAATCGGATGCCGGCAAGCCGATCGGGTTGGAATTAGGCCGCATCCAGGGGTTGCTGCGCGAGGAAGTGCTCAAGTTGCGCGAACTGATGCAGCAGATGAAAGCGATTGATGTGGATGCGCAACGGCTGATCGGGGTTTTGAACGACACGGTCGAGCGCTTTCAACGAGAGACCGGGATCAGTGCACGATTCGTCACCGACCTCGAGGATCTGGACATGCCGCAACGGGTATGTCGGGAGATCCTGCGCATTGTGCAGGAGGGACTGGTCAACGTGAGGAAACATAGCGGGGCGCGTCACGCGCTGGTGCGTCTGGGGTCGAGCCATGGAAAGTGGAGCCTGACCCTGGAAGACGACGGGAAGGGGTTTCCCTTCGCGGGCCGTTACAATCAGGATCAGATGGAAGAAGCGGGCAAAGGGCCTATGATCATTAAGGAACGTGTACGTTTGATTGCCGGGCAACTCACTGTAGAATCAAATCCCGGACAGGGAACGCGCCTGGAAATCAGCGTACCTCGGAACGGGGAAGTGCCTCATGAATTTTAGAAGAGCGCAGCCAGTTCGCCTTGTGATTGCCGATGACCACCCGATCTTCCGCGATGGTCTGCGGCGGTTGCTGGAAGCAGAGCCAGACCTGAAGGTCCTGGGGGAAGCAGCGGACGGCGCCGAAGCGGTGAAGCTGGCGCGGCAATTGAAGCCCGATATTCTCCTGCTGGATCTGGCGATGCCCAAACATCCGGGTCTGGAAGCTTTGCGGGAGCTGAGTATGCCTGAGAACGCGACACCGGTGCGGGTGATTCTGCTGACGGCGGCGGCGGAGAAGAGCCAGATCGTGGAGGCGCTGCAGCTGGGCGCCCGCGGAGTGGTGCTCAAAGACTCCGCCACGCAGCTGTTGTTGAAGGCGATTCACACGGTGATGGCGGGCGAATACTGGGTCGGACGAGAGAGCGTCTCCAACCTGGTGCAGTACTTGCGCACGCTGATGCAGTCTTCGCATGACGACGCGCGGCAGAAGAAGTTCGGCCTGACGCCGCGCGAACTGGAAATCGTTTCGGCTGTGGTAGCCGGGTACTCCAATAAAGAAATAGCCGAGTATTTCAAGATCAGCGAAGATACCGTGAAGCACCATCTTAGCAACATCTTTGACAAACTGGGGGTCTCGACCCGTCTGGAACTCGCGCTGTTTGCGGTGAATCAGGCCCTGCCTCTCAAGAGCATTGCCTGAGCGCAGGGCGTCCGCCGGAAGGTCGAGTAGGGTAGCACTTCGGTGCTATTGGCGGCACAGGGTGCGGAGACTAGAATTCTTGTTACAGACCGGCCTAGGAAAACTGCGGGTAGGGTAGGTGTGAGCAGTGATTCCCCTGTTTGCTTGAGGGGATAGGGTCAGCAGAAGTGAGAAAGAGGAGCCCCGTGGCAAAACGTTTACAGCAGCTCTGGAACGATGAGCGTGGACAGGACATTGCGGAATACGCAGTCATGTTGGCTGTGATTCTGGTAATCGTCGTGGGCACGATCCGCCTCATCGGGTCGAATGCCAACAACGTGTTCTCGCAAGTCGGCAGCTCAATTCAGTAAGCGGCGAACCCACAGTTCGCAAACCAAGCAAGCGGCGAAGGGCGCCAGTTACGATGGGTGAGCCCTCCATCCTGCCGCCGTGAAGGCGTGAGCCTTCCAATCGTCCCTGTTCCCCGATCAATTATTTTTGCTCAGTCTGTGACGGCGACGGGGTGGTGAGCGCCACCTTCTCTGTGCCGCCGGTGGACAACCGGGTGAGGTAGGGGAAGAAGGGAGTGATCTCAAACTCCATTTTCTCACGCGGCAAGGTCAGCGCCACCGGCTTGGCCTTGGAGAGTTCGACCTGATCCGTCCAGGGATCGACTTTGATGCGTCCGCCCAGAGGCAGAGCCGCGATCTGGTCGAGACGCTTCGCGTCGAGCGCAGGGGCGCCGGCCAGCAAGCTCGACATGCGGATGCTCTTGCCACCGGCAAAGCTGTTTCCGAGGTGAGGGCGAATCAAATGCGGCAGGTCGGGCCCCTTCTGCTGCAAGGCCTTGAGAAACAAACCTGCATTGCCCAGTTTGTCCTTGTAAGGGGAGTTCTTCAAGAGTTCAAGAGCCTTGACGTCGGCCGCTTCCTCATCCGCGCCTGAGCGCTTGAAGTCGAGGCGCTGGAACGACTCTTCATCGGGGAAGAACAGCTTGTCGTTGAAGGCGAGCTTGGTGTCGAAGCGATGGCCCAGTACGATGTGGCTGAGTTCATGGGCCAGAACCATGGCCAGAGAAGCTTCATCGGGAAGAACGTCGAGCAGGCCGCGACTGATGACGATGGTGTGGCCGATGGTGAACGATTCGAGTGGAGAGGTCAAGAGAATGCGGCAGCGGACATCTCCCTGCAGGTCAATATTGTTGGTGACCAGCAGATTGGTGACCACGGTAGCCAGGATCTTGTCGACTTCGCCGGAAGGCGCGATCAAACCAATCTTGTGAAGGCGGTCGACGGCGTTTTCTTCGGCCTGCTTTTCCCACATGCGCTGGGCGACGACGGGAGTTGCATCGGTGGCGGTATCGCTGGTGTCCTTCACCGACTGAGGAGAATCGATCAGAATCTGGGTGAACTCCTCATTCTTGTTCAGACCTTTCAGGTCATAACCCCAGAGCCGGGTCTGCGCTTTGAAGTGTAGAGTCTTGCTCAGTCCGGTCTTGAGGTTCGATTCTTCGGTGTAGACATAGGCCGGCAGCCAGGTTCCCGGGCGCATGTTCAGGCGCCAGCTGTCGAAGTGGAAGAAGAAATTGATCTTGGGCTGGGGATAGTAGCTTCCGTTGAAGCGGACGATGTTGTAATCCTGGTCTTCGACCCAGATCCTGCCCAGGAAACGTGCGGTCTTCTGGCCTTCCTTGGGCTGGACATCGATGACGAGGCAGCGCAGTTCGCCAAGAAATTCGCGGCGCACGAAGGTGAAGTTGTAAAACCTCTTCTGGAAATCGGCGTCGAGCAACACCATCTGGGCGAAGCCCATGGGAAGGAAGTGCAGGGAGTAGACCCCGGTCAACTTGGTGAGCATGCGGTGGCCGAATCCAGGCTGGCCCACGAAAGAAACGTCCTCGGGGCCGTCGCTCATGTCGAGCCGTCCGAGAAAATATTGGTCGTTTACGGGAATCGGGTTCCCTGCGCTGTCGTTCTTAAGGTTCTGGAGGTAGGTCTCGAGCAGGGGGTGCATGTGACGAATCTGTGCCATGAACAGGTGCTCGCGCTGCACGACGCGATCGAGTACGTCATTGAGCGTGACCGCGGCCGGGGGGAGCGGCTCAGCGCTGGGAGCGGGCGCACCCGGCGCTGCGGTCGTCGAATTCAAAGCCGGTTGAGCCGGGGAAGACGGAGGAGCCTGGGCGGTAGCCGCGAAGACAAATGCCAACAAAATAAGAAGCAACGCAGAGCCCGAACGAACGATTCGCATAAGAACCTTCTGGGAGACAATCACGCCAACTGAAAAATGATGTGCAAAACGACCGTCGAGTCCGAGGGTTGGCCGTCCTGCAAGGCGGGCTTGAATCGGATCTGCTCGGCGGCGTGTACCGCCGCGTCGTCCAGACCATGCCCGAGTCCGTGAACTATTTTCAACACGCGTAGTCTACCGGTTGCTTCCAGAACGACCTGGAGAAGCACCTCGCCCTCGATGCGCTTGGCGCGGGCCTCTTCAGAGTAGATGGGAGTCGGCTTAGAAAGGATTTCCGCCGGTACAATTTTCGCCGCTGCTTGTGCCGCGGGGCGCGATTGAACAGTGGGAGGAGCGGGAACGTCGGCGTCCCCGAAGCCCGCCTGGCGAACTGCGCCGCGCGGAGAGGAAGCATGCGCGTTGCCGGTGGCAACGCCGTTGCCGAATCCCGTGCTGGCAACCACGCCACGGGCACCGTTGGCCCCGCCTGTGCCGTTGCCATAGCCCGGTCCAGTGGGCATATCAAATCCGCCCGCCTGCGCGATGTTGACGGCCCTGGTTTGAGTTGTCCTTGCGGGTATGCCGTTGGGATCGCCGAAGCCGCCAGTCTGCACCTGTTGCGGGGCGCGCTCAATGGTCTGCGGGGCGGAGCTTCCCGTCGAAAAGACGTTGGTTCTCACAATTTGCCTGGGAATCGCTGGCGCCGCAGAAGGAGGCAGAGTATCAGGCTTTTTGGTGGCGATCTTCACTTCGGGAGCGGGTGCGTCTTCCACCTTCGGCTTGGGCTGAGGTTGGGGAGCGGGTAGGCGAAGCGCCGCGGGCGGAGGATCGAGCTCTGCCACCAGCACCGGCTTCGGAAGTTGCCGCTGGGGCGCGTGATTCACTGGGACGGGCGTTGGGACCAATTCGATGGCGTGGTAATCCTTCTTCGGGCCCTCGAGGATCTCGGGGTGGAGAACGGGAATCCAGACAAAAATCGCAATGACAACAGCCTGTGCGCCATAGCTGAGAACAAACTCAGACCACGGGGCCCTCCACGGCGGGAGCGAGGAGAACGGCGATGATTCGGTAGAAGGGGACGCCATAATCAACTCTGGTGTTTCACCGTTTCAAACCCTGGATACAGTGTAAAAGTTTTCCTGCCTTTTCGAACGCTGCGAACCTGGGAAGGCAAGGTCTATAAAAGTGTACTATTCCGTCTTCAGTAATGCACGACAGAGGCCATTTCCCCAGTCGAGGGGAAGGGGCAAAACCTCTTGATATCAATATCTTACGAGACCCGGGGAGTGACCGGATGGGCCGCCAGGGTGAGGCCATGCAAAAAAATACACCATAGGTGGACAGATTTCCTGACGGGCAGGGCAGGCGGCGGGGGAGGAACCGGTCGGCCTTAGCAGCGCACAATCTTGTTGCTGGCAATCCCCCGGGTGGCGTTGCGGGTATCGACCACCAACTTGGACTCTTGGACGATGCGGCCATAGTCGTAATCAGAGTGGTCGGTCACGATGACGACGCAGTCATATTGCCCCAGATCTTTCAGCTCCGCACACTTCATTTGCAGATCGTATTTCCGGCCTTTGCCAATGAAGGGGAAGTAGGGATCGTGGTAGCTGACCTGGGCTCCATCTATTTGCAGGAGTTCGATGATGGTGAGCGCAGGCGACTCGCGTAGATCGTCGATGTCTTTCTTGTAGGCCACGCCCAGGACCAGCACGCGCGCGCCATTCACCGACTTCTTGTGGCGGTTGAGCGCGTGGCCCACGGAGGAGAGAACGTGGTAGGGCATGTTGTTGTTGATCTCTCCGGCAAGCTCGATGAAGCGCGTGCGGAAATCAAATTCTTTGGCTTTCCAGGAGAGATAGAAGGGATCAATGGGAATGCAATGCCCGCCGAGGCCCGGGCCGGGATAGAAGGGATGAAAGCCAAAGGGCTTGGTGGAAGCGGCTTCGATGACTTCCCAGATGTCGATGTCCATGCGCAGGCACAAGAGTTTGAGTTCGTTGACCAGAGCGATGTTGACGCAGCGGTAAATGTTCTCCAGCAGCTTGGTCATCTCCGCAGCGGCGGGCGAGGAGACGGGAACGGTGCGATTGAAGATGGAACCGTAAAGGGCCCCAGCGAGTTCCGAGGCTTGCGGGTTCAATCCACCGACGACCTTCGGAATGTCGCGGCGGGCGACGGTGGTGTTGCCGGGATCTTCGCGTTCGGGCGAGAACGCTACAAAGAATTCTTTTCCCGTGAGCGCTTCGTCGCGGGCGGCTTTGAGACCGGCTCGGTTTTCCTTTTCAAGGATCGGGATCATCACTTCTTCGGTTGTGCCGGGGTATGTCGTACTCTCAAGCACGACTAACTGTCCCGCGCGCAAATGAGGGGCGATGGAGTGTGTGGTGTCAGTGATGAAGCTGAGGTCGGGTTCGTGGTATTCATCCAGCGGAGTGGGGACGCAGATGATAATGGCGTCCATCGCGGTGAGTTGCG
>JADGNP010000268.1 GCA_017883425.1 Candidatus Sulfotelmatobacter sp.
CGCTGCCCTGCCGAACGCGCGCCGCGCGCAGCGGCAGCGACTTGCTCCATTGCCTCCACTCCTTGCGGTCGAATTCGTCGAGCGCCGCGCGGGCTTCGCGCTTCTGCTCGATTTCGCGCCCTTTCAGGATTTCAAGCAGCGCCTGGGCCGCCGGATCGTGCGCAGGTTCGGTCAGTGTGGCGCGGGCGCCCTCGCCCCCGCTGCCGGAATCTGCAGAAAATTCTGGGGACTCGGCGGACGCTACTGCCTCCATCGGCCTCGGATGGAGCTTTTCAATCCACTCCATCATGATCTGCACGTCGCGCAACGCGCCCAGGCGCTGGAACAGCCGCTTGCCGGCCTTCTTCATCGCCTTCCAGTCGCGCTCGGGATCCATGGCCATCATGCCGTCGGCCATGGAGCGGCAGCGCCGCAGCGCAACTCGCAAATCGTGGACCGGATCGGCGCTGAAGTCGGCGGCGACGTGCTCCCACTCTTCCAGCACGCGCGCCATCCAGTAGCGCAGTCCCGCGGTTTTGGTGGCAGTCTTCAAGTCCTTAGTCGCAGAGACGTCCCCACGCTCCGCGAGTATTCTACTGAAGATGCCGCTCCTTCGTTTATCATGTGGGGCAGGTTCCTGTCCGTCGCCTTTGACTTTGCGTACAACTCCCATTCTCGAAGGAGCGTCTTAGAACCGGAGGGTCGACTCCTCGGACTGCTGACCTTTGCCGGCGCAACGATTCTTTCGACGTCATGACAATGGAGGCATCGCCTATGACCCATCTTCACAAACTTTCCACCACAGCAATATCCATGCTCTCAGGAGTTATCCTGACTGTAGTTTTGCTGTTCAGCGCAGTGCCACGACTTCACTCGGAAGACATCGACCGTTGTCAGCGCCGAGTCGCTCACGCCGAGCATGAACTTCACCAGGCCATCGAGAAACATGGACGCAACAGCAAACAGGCAAATCACGAGCGTCGTGAATTGCGCGCGGCGCGAGAGCGTTGCTGGCGCGAGCGGCATCGCTGGTGGGATGAACACGAACACCGCTGGCACACCGACCGCGATTGGAACGAGCACGACCACGACTAAGCCAAGCTTCCTCCCGCCCATCGGCGCACTCTGAGGCCGGGGCCAGCAGAGTGTGCGTGAGAACCAGACTTTCGGGCGCGGTGGAGTATGGCTTCAAGTCTTAGCCGCGAAGCGGCGTAAGAATGCAGCCCACGGCGCAAGCCGTGGGTGGTAAGTGGGAGATGAGCGAACCCCAGCGGGGCGACAGAGTAGTTCTCACGCACAGTCCAGCAGCCCCACACCTGGGGCGGATGTCCCCGTCCGCCGCATTTGACTCTGCTCCGCCCACTGCACCACCAAAAATCTTGCCCTTCCGACGCGCCAGCGCAGCGAGCCATGTGGAACCTGCTTTCCTTTGCCTAACACCACAGCCCTCTCCACCACCGTGGAAGAGCGGCACTTCAGCGCCGCGTAAGCTGAAAGCGAGGTCATGTCCTAACGAGCGACGTTTGGTTCCCCTCGATTACCTCCGTAACGTTTAAGGCCTTACCTTTTCGCTTTACGCTGGAGCTTCAGTACTTGTGCTTCCGAGGAGTTTGCTATCTCTGTCACAGACACATCGCAAGGTGCGCGTGCCGCCTCGGCGCGTGCGTTTGTACATAGCCTGAACATTCTGATCAAGTACGCCAGGATGTATGGCTATGAGCACAAGCGCACCGAGGCGCAATTCGAAACCGCCTGGAACGAGTTGAAGCAGGGTCTGCCGACCACCGGGGACGCGGGTTTCCTGCTGGGCGTGTCCGACAACAAGTTGTTGCTGGATGGGATTCCGCTGGAAACCGGGAACGCGGAGCGCAGCTTTGCGACGCTGTTGTCCACGGCCGGACTGGCCAGCCTGCACTTCTCCAAAGACGTGACGGAGGAAGACTTCGTTCGGTTGGTGCGCGCCTTCACGGTCGCGGGATCGAAAGCGCAGGATGTGTCGAAGCAGATCAAAGAAGCTCTAAGCGCGAACAAACAGGGCAGCACGATCAAGATTAATGAAGTGAAGTTTGTGGCGGCCGATCCGCTGACCGGGGATGTGAGTATCGCGGCCCAGATCGCGGCGCAAACTCTGGGACCCGAGTTCAGGCAGTGGCTGAACGATCCGCAGAAGCTGCTGCAGTTGATTGCCGCCGCCGAAGGCGCGAACGCTGGCGGCGGGGGAAAAGGGCCGGCGGACGGAGTTCCGATGGTTCCGCTGGGCAGCGTGCCCAACCCGGTGAGAGGCGGAGGGACGGGAACCGGGACAGGAACTGGAACAGGGACGGGAACTGGAACTGGAACTGGGGCGGGTACGGGCGCGGCTCCAGCGTGGACGGGCGGAATGGTTCCACTGCAGGAACAGGAAGTGATTCAGGCGATCCGGCTGCTGACGCGGTTTGGGGAAGTGCAGCAGAATCCCAACATCAAGGAAGAAGAGATACAGAAGGAACTGACCCAGACGGATCCGAATACGCGGTTGAACCTGCAACAGTTGCTGGGAAGTCTGGCGGCGAAGGCCTCGACGGAAGAGGAAGACACGCCGCTGCTGATGAAAGCGGCCGAGCACATGGCGATCCGCTTCGCGCTGGAGCGCTATCAGAAAGGCGAAGTCAAGGTCAACGCGGTTCACCAGATGATGGAGCACATGAGCCGGCAGATGGACTCGCTCCGCTCGATTCTGAAGCTGCAAGAAGAAAAGATGAGCAAGGCCGGGATTCTGGTGGAGTCGCACGCCGACATCCTGGACCGCATGTTCTGGGCGGAAGTGCCGGAGTCGGGCAAGAAGAGCGTGCTGCTTTCGCACGAAGCTCCCTGCGTGCCGCCGCGCAACCTGCGGCAGTTCGTGGAAGTGCTGCTCGAGCGGGACGACAAGCAGAGCGCCACGGACATTCTGAACAACTATTCGAACTGTCTGGGTGCGAAGGAAGCGGAACCGCGCCGGCGAACCGCAATTGGCCTGAGCCAGCTGGCCGACCTGTACGCGCGGCTAGGCGGGCAGCCGATGGGGCAAGCGATCCGCAAGCTGAGCGAGCAACTGATCGCGGAGAAGGATGCGGAGCTGCAAAGCCTGATGAGCGCAGCCTTCGTGCGGCTGAGCCAGGAGGCCAGCGCCGCCAGGAATTATGCTGCGGTCAACGAAGTGTGCGCTGGCATGGAGCACATCAGCGTGGAGCGGCCGGTGCTGATGAGCGATCTGCGTCCGCGCGTGGGCGTGGAGAACCGGCTGCCGGAGTTCATTGAGGAAGCGCTCCAGATGGAACCGATCCCTCCGGATATGTTGTCGGTGCTGCGGCGGACCAGCCAGTCGGGCGCCGAGCATCTGGCGGACCGATTTTTCCGCTGCATGCGGCGCGACGAGTGCGACCGCATGATCGAACTGGTGAAGGAGGTGGGATCGCCGGTGTTGGTGCAGTTGCGCGAAATTCTGCGCACCGGGCAGCCGAGGCAGGCCTCGGGCGCGGTGGGATTAGTGAGCCGGCTCGACGTGGGAACGCTGCTGGAGTTGCTGCCCGCGCGTATGCCGGAGTGGAACCGCTTCTATCACGACATTGTGGTGCGGCAGATTGCGTATGGCGCGGCGTCGGATCGCGGGCGCACGCTGCTGGAACTGGCGGAGATTCTGGATCCGCTGGTATTGCCCGAGGCGGTGGACGAAATCGGAATGAGCGGTGACCTGACGGCGTCGGCGCCGCTGATTGCCATGGCGCGGCCGGGGGACGCGGCTTCGCGGTCTCCTTACGTGCAGCTGAAGGCGATTGAGTCACTGGGACGGTTGAAGGACCCGGAGGCGGTGGCGACGCTGCGGGAAATTCTGGAAGCCAAGAAGACGTTTGGCTGGGTGTATCCCCGCGAGTTGAGGATTGCGGCGGCGCAGGCTCTTTCGAAAACCGATCCGCGCTACAGTTCGCAGGTGCTGTCGGACAGCGGGCTGGAGCCGGCGGAACTGGCGATCGCGCCCCTGGATATGGCTCCGGCATGTCCGTGGGTGCGGCAACGGCGCTACGAGCGCCTGGTGCTGGCGAAAACGGTGTTTGGGACGATTGGCAGTTCATGGGGCAAGTCGAGGATTCAGATTCGCGAATTGAGCCTGGGTGGCGGGATGGGCACGAAGGAAGACAACCTCCGCATCGGCAGTGAAGCGGATTTGGAGATTTCGGTCGGGATGCGGTCGAAGATTCGCGCACATGTGCTGTTGCGGCGGGCGCGCGTGAACGAAGTGGGATTCGAGATTGTGAACACGGACCTGGAGAGCCGGTACCGGCTGCGCCGACTGCTGGTGGAGGCACTGAATAGTGGTCCGCAGAACAAGGGACAGGAGTGGAGCGGGGAGCGGAAGGTGTAGGGAACAGCAGCTTTTAGCTCTTAGCCTTTAGCTCTTAAGCTTTCAAAAGCAAAAGCCTCTGCTCGCTGACGCGGGCAGAGGCTTTCGTGTGTTCAGGCGAACCTCTTACTTCACCTTCAGGAAGATGATCGCCAGAGTGTAGAGAGCGAGGGACTCGATGAGGACCAGGCCCAAGATCAGAGCGAACTGGATGCCGGGACGGGCTGCGGGATTGCGGGCCAGGGACTCGGTGGCGGCGGCGACGGCTTTGCCTTGGGCCAGGCCGCAGACGGCGGAAGCGATCGCCATGGAGAATCCGGCGGTGATGGCGATCCAGTGGGTCTCGCTGGCTGCGCCGCCCTGCGCAAAGGCAGGGATGGCGAAGCACAGGGCAGAGAGGGTCATGAACAGATGACTCAATTTACGCATGGTGTTTCTCCTCGTATCAAATTGCCGCCAGTGGGTGGTTGACGCCGTACCTTGCAGACGCCCTCACGCTTGCGGCTTGTCAGTGCTCAGTTCTCGGTTCTCAGCAACATCTACAGAGAACTGACAACTGCGCGCTGAGCTGGAAAGTTGTGTCCAAAGACTCCTTATCAAACGGCCTATCGCCCTCAGGGGCTAAAGCCCAAGACTTATGCGACGCTTAGTGGCCCGGCTGAAGCCGGGCCCTTCCCAAGACCGCGTGTAGTAACTTTCAAAAACCTATCACGGAAAGCCAGCCGTCGGTAACGCGCTTGCTCAGGACTGACAACCGGTAGCTGACAACTAGAACTGAAACTGGAACTGAAAACTGGTAACTGAGAACTGACAACTGAGAACTGACAACCGGCAACTGCCAACTGCCAACTGCCAACTGCCAACTGCCAACTGCCAACTGCCAACTGCCAACTGCCAACTGCCAACTGCTTTCTAGTGCTCTTCGGCGACGGCGCCGGAGACGTAGATGATTGACAACAGCATGAATACATAAGCCTGTAGAACGGCGACCACGATATGAAGGCCGCTGAAGATAATGGGAATGCCGATCGGGATCATGGAAAAGAAGACCAGGGTAATCAGATCGCCGGCGAAGATGTTGGCCCAGAGACGAACCGTGAGCGATAGCAGACGGGCAAAGTGGCTGACCAACTCGATGGGGAGCATCAGTGCAGCCAGCAGAATCCGGGCAATGAGCGGCATGCCTTCCATGGGCGGACCGAAAAAATGCAGGAGATACTTCGGGCCGGCATGTTTGAAGCCTTGGGTGTGGTAGTACAGGAAGGCGCAGATGGCGCATCCCAGGGGCACGATGGGAACGCCGGTGGGTGACTCAAACCCCGGGATCAGACCGATCAGGTTGCAGGCCAGGATGAAGATGAAGACGATTGCGAAAAAGGGTGTGTAGGGTTCGCTGTGATGGCCGATGATTTCGCGGCTCTGGCCCAACACGAAACCTTCGATGGCTTCGAAGGAGTGCTGCAAACCTCCGGGGGATTCGACCGAGAGGCGCGACCGCACCAGGAGGAAGACGGTCAGCAGGAACGCGAAGACGAGCAACTCCATGGCGAAGGAATTTGTGATGGGCGCCTGCGCGGACTTGGGTTCGATGCCCAGCTTATGAAGAAATGCCGTGACCGGGCCGGCGAACAGGTGGTTCAGGATTTCGGTAAACCAGAGTTGTTCAGGCATTTGAGAGCTTCTAGCTGCTAGCTTCTAGCTAATCTTCGATCCGCATTACGCCTATTCCCCACGGGTTAATCCCGCGTACACCTCGTATAGTGCTTCGCAGGCAATGGCTCCTACGGGCAAAAAGAGGCCCGCAAACAAACCCCGTAGGCTCGCTGGAAAACTGGTTAATATACCATACGCGGCGGCTCCCAACAACACATAGCGGAGGAGGAAGCGGGCGACGATCCCTTTTCCGGACTGGGGTTTACCGGTATCAGTGACGCGGTTGGCCAGGCCTGAGACGCCGTTCTTGAGCCAGTGGAAGTTGAGGTAGGCGATGACGCATCCGCAGAGAAAGCCGAGTGCGGTCGAGCGGCCGAATTTCCACCATGCGGCGGCGGAGAGGGCGAGGGCAAGGGCGATCATGGAATGACGAATGCGATCGAGGGCGCCGGAGTAGAAGGCGTCGCCGGGGATCGGGGACGGCGCGGGAGCGGAGGGATTTGGCGGTTCCTGGTTCATGTTGAGTGAAAGATTGTGTGCTCCAGTCGGTGATTGGCGCGACAGGACGGAACAGCACAGGCTTTATGCTTGAGCGGCTGAATACCTTGCCCAAGAGTTTCTCCTCGGGCCCGACGTTTCCCCCAGCGGCTAAAGCCGGAATTGATTGTGACGCACTTGCGGCACGACTGGAAGTCGTGCCCTTCCCGATGCCGCGCCCTTCCCGAAGTTGTGCGCTTCCCGATCCAGTACCGGCTCTCGCGATCTTACTTCGTGTCGCGGAGGACGGTGCGAATAAGTTCGAACATTCCGGCGGCGATGCCGAGGAAGAGGCCGACGATGCTGATCCACGAGGTGTGAAGCCAGCGGTCGAGGGCGGAGCCGAGAAGCCATCCGGCGACGGTGCCAGCTGGCAGCATGAAGGCCAGTTGGCTGTAGCGGCCGACTTGCAGCCAGGGATTTTTCTTATCGGGAGGCCGGTCGGGAGTGGGAGACATCGTTGTGTTCCGGGGCAAAGGAAGATTGTACGCCAGTGCCGGTGCATGGGGAGAGCTGCGGCGGGAGGCGCTGTTTGAGCCGCAGGTTGGGATGCGAACAGCAGGTCGTTCGACCGCGATGTTGCTTCGCTTTGCGAAGCAACATCTGCGCTGAAGATGACAGGGCTAAGGAGATTGGCGAGAACGTGCTTCTCATCGCGATCAGGATGACAGAGCTAAGGAGATGGGCGAACATCTGCTTCATCGCTCGCAGGATGACAGAGCAAAACTGGACAGACGAGGTGGCTGTCGCCACATGAGCATCGTTAGTGCGTCAGCTTGGCGATGCTTGGATTTTGCGCTATGCCCAGGGCCCAGTTCACTAGTTCGATGAAGCGGTTGGGGAGGATACCGATGTAGAGGGTGGCCAGGGCGGTCAGGGCAAGGGCGGCGCGCATGGTCAGACTGATGGGCAGCTTTTCTTCGCCCGGTTCGACCTTGCCCATGAACACGGCGTTGGCGATCTTCAAGTAGTAGTAGAGG
>JADGNP010000269.1 GCA_017883425.1 Candidatus Sulfotelmatobacter sp.
GGACTCCAGCAGGATCTGCTGCATGGGAAGTATGTCTTCACCGCGACTTACTTTAACAATCTGTTCCACGACCAGATCAATTATGTGACGGTGGACTTCGTCAACTTCGTGGGTGAGTATTCGAACGTGAACAAGTCCCTGGCCCACGGGGCAGAGGCGGACGTGCAGGCCAAGCTGAGGGCACGAGTGCTATTGACCGCGGCTTATACGTACACGTCGACGCAGATTCTGGAGAATCCGGCGCCCATCAATGCGTTGTACAACTCGGGTTCGCCGCTGCTGCGGCGGCCCAAGCATTCGGCGAGTGTGTTGCTGTCGTACCTGGGCACGCGGTGGGGAGGAAATGTTGGCGGAAGTTTCGTGGGGCAGCGGCCGGACTCTGATTTTCTGGGGTTTGGCGTTGATCACGCGGCGGGATATGTACGCGTGGATCTTGGAGGATGGTACGCGGTGCGGCCGCGCGTTACCGCCTACGTGAACGTGGAGAACGCGTTGGACCGGCGATATAACGAAGTGGTGGGGTATCCGGCGCTACCGGTTAATTTCCGGGCGGGGGTGAGGTTCCGGATTGGAGGGGAGTAGGGTCTGCTTCGAGAACAGGACGAGAGCTTGAACCACAGAGGACACAGAGGCTGGGACAAACCAAGCAACTAGGAGTGCGACACGCAGAAAACGACGCTAGCTGACTTTTTGGGGGTCTCGAGGCAGGGGCATGGCGGCGGCGATTTTCGCGCCAAAGTACTTGGTGCGGGCCAGAAGGAGCTTTTCGATTTCTACTTCTTTCAGGGGCTTCTGGCGTCCGAGCAGGTGGGTGACCAGGGCAATCTGGGCGAAGTGCTCGACCGTTTCCATCTTCATGTAGGCGTGTTCGAGAGTGTCGCCGTAGGTCACGACGCCATGGTTCGACATGAGGATGGCGTCGTAGGTGGGAACGTAGGGTTCGAGCGTCTCGGCCAATTCGGACGTGCCCGGCGTTCCGTAGCAGGCCAGGGGAATGCATCCCAGGCCCATGACCACCTCGCAAACCAGGGGCTCGGTCAGGGGGATGCCGGCGGCGGCAAAGCCAGTGGCGGTCGGAGGATGGGCATGCACGATCGCCCGGACATCGGGGCGCATGCGATAAATGAGCAGGTGCATGCCGATTTCGCTGGTTACGTTGCGGCGCCCGGCAACCTGCTGGCCGTCCAAGTCGACAATGACCATGTCGGGCGCCTTCATGGCACCTTTGCTGACGCAGGTGGGGGTCACCAGGATGCGGTCGCGCTCGAGCCGTACGGAGAGATTGCCGTCCATGGCGGCCACGAACCCGTGTTCGTGGAGCATGCGTCCGTAACGGACGATTTCTTCCCTATATTTGCGTTCCGTAGGCATGGTTACCCTTGGGGGAGATGACAAAAAGCAGGCGCTGCTTGGCACTCGCATAGTAGCAGCAGGCGCCTAGCAGAGACAATCCAAATTTCGCTAAAGATCCGACTCGATTGGCCCGGGAGGCGGCCCGCGGATCGAGCGACGGTGCCTATAATCGGAGGGCGTGCTGGTCTCCGATTTCCATTACGAGCTTCCGGAAGAGTTGATTGCGCAGGAACCGCTGGCGGACCGGGCGGGGTCGCGGCTGCTGCATGTGACCGCGGCTACCGGGCCGCAGGCGGGCGCTTTGGAAGATGGGCAGTTCCGCGACTTTCCGGATCTGCTGCGGCCGAGCGATCTGGTGGTGTTCAACAACACTCGCGTGTTTCCGGCGCGGCTTTATGGACGGCGGGGCGGGCTGCGGTCGCAGGCGGTGAGTGCGCGCAACCCTGCGGCTCGGAATTTCCTGCAGGGGCGCATTGAAGTTCTGCTCACCCGGCAATTGCAGCAGGAGCCCAACGAATGGGAATGCCTGGTGCGGCCGGGACGGAAGATCGGGGTGGGAGAGCATCTGTTCTTTGGAGAGCACGATGAGCTGCAGGCGGAGGTGATCGCGCGCGGCAGCTTTGGCGAGCGGCGTATTCGATTTGCGCCGGTGCCGCCGGGCTGTGCCCGGCCGGACCCTTCGGCTTCGCTCAGGGCAGGCAGCCGAGAGCCTGCCCTGAGCCTGCCGAAGGGGCGGCTGTCCCCGCATGAGGACTTCTTCGGACTGGTGGAGAGGATCGGGCATATTCCGCTGCCACCTTACATTGCGCGCGATGATTCTTCCAAGGATCGCGAGCGGTACCAGACGGTGTATGCACGGGAGCGAGGATCGGTGGCGGCTCCGACGGCCGGACTTCATTTCACGCCGGAGATTCTGGCGCGCGTGCGGGAGAGAGGGATCGAAACCACTGAGGTCACGCTGCACGTGGGCTTGGGAACTTTTCAGCCGGTGCGCAGCGAGCGGGTGGAAGAACATCCACTGCACTCGGAGGCTTATTCGATTTCGGCCGAGGCCGCAGAGAAGATCAATCGGGCGCGGAGGGAATCGCGGCGCATCGTCGCCGTCGGGACCACGACTGTGCGGACGCTGGAATATGCGGCTCAGCAGGGCGCTGGCGAGATACGGGAAGCGTCGGGCGAGGCCAATCTGTTTATTTATCCCGGGTACAAATTTCAGGTTGTGCAGGCGCTGCTTACGAATTTCCATTTGCCGCAGTCAACGCTGCTGATGCTGGTGTGCGCGCTGGGCGGGAAAGAGAATGTGATGCGCGCGTACGAGCACGCGGTCCGGCAGCGCTACCGGTTCTATTCGTACGGAGACTGCATGTTCGTGGAGGAGCCTTATTTTATGGCCAAAGGTATCGGGTAATACTTCTGGATCATTCTTCCGGTCATGAGGCCGCCTTCGTATTCCGGGATGATGACCTCATCCGCGCCGGAGCTGCGGATGGCGTTGGCGTAGCGCTGCTGGCCGGCCCGGGTGATGATCTTGATTTTGGGATTGAGCGAGCGGGCGGTCACGGTAATGTAGAGGTTGTCGGCGTCGTTGTCGATGACGATGCAAATGCCGCGGGCGCGGGCGAGTCCGGCCTGCAGCAGGACGTCGTGGCGCTTAGCATCGCCTTGAATGACCGGGATCTTGTCATTCAGCAATTCGCGGTAGAGGCCTTCGTTGGTTTCCAGCAGGACGAAGGGGATCTCGAGGCGCTGAAGCTGGTCGACGACGGTGCGGCCGACCTGGCCGTAGCCGCAGATAATAAAGTGGTCATGCAGGCGATCGATGTTCACTTCGTTGACCATGGTTCTCCATGCCTCCACGCCGTGGCGGCTGAAAATGGTGAGCAGGACGCGCTCGGCGATCCAGATCTGAAGCGCGAAGACTCCCGCGTACACAAACATTGAGAAGATTTTGGTGGACTTGTGGACTGCCCGGTATTCGATCGAGTGAGGATGAATCACCCAGAACAAGGCGTCCAGCGGGCGAAGTCCTTCGACGCGCATGTAGAAGACGACACACACTCCCAGGAAGCCCGCCAGCACCAGCAGCGGCAGCCACAAACGCCGGAGGAATACGAGGAGGATGCGTCCCATAAGTGTGCCGTGACAGCGACTACTGTGCAGAAAAATGGGACTGAGTATATCAAGCGATGGAAGGAACCGGGACAGGAATCTTAGTCAGCGCGGGCGGGACGCCCCCGCTACAGCCGCCGGGGGCGGCGGCGCTACATGCAAAACGGGCATCCTTGCGGGATGCCCGCTGCTGAACACCGGCCAAACTTTTCTAGCGCGAAACTTATGCTCGGGCGCCGACGGCGGCCGGCTCTGTTGCCGGAACCGACTTCTCTTCGCCGTTGGGCTTCTGCTGCTGGGGCTGTCCGCCTTTGCGGATGTCGATGCCGCCTTTGAAGAACGCGCCGTCTTCAATGGAGATGCGAGCGGCGATGACGTCGCCGGTGAGCGAGCCGTCGCTGCGAATGTCGACGCGATCGCTGGCGGTGAGGTTGCCGCGGACTTTGCCGAGCACCACGATCTCACGCGCATTAATGTTGGCGGCAACAACTCCATTGCGTCCAATGGTGACGCGGTTGCCCGCCAGATTGATGGAACCCTCCACGCGGCCGTCGATGTAGAGCGACTCGGAGCCGGTCACCTCGCCCTTGATGACGAGCGACTTGCCTATGGTGGCCTGGTCCGCAGTGGTGGTGGTGGTGGTTACCGGCCGCGGCGAGGTGGGTTCAGCGGATGCCATCACGGGCGCGCTGGGGGTGGACGTAGTCGGGCGCTCCGGCTCGGCAGGCCGGGCAGGAGTTTGAGGTTGATTGGTCGGCTTCCACATGGGGTAACAGTTCCTTTCCTGGTTGGGACTAGGGGGTCACTGGCCGCACTTTCGTGACCAAAGCGAATTGTACTCCCGCGTCTCAAAGTGAGCACTGTGGAAAATCCTTTATTTTCAATCGGGAGTTCCTCGGATGGTACGTCGGCGCGGGCCCAGGGGGCCTCGGACGGACACAGGGTGGGCTGCATACTTTCTGCTTGGTGGGTGTAACGATTCCCGGAAAAACTGCCCGGGCGCTGCCTTTCCACAGGGCTGCGGAGTATGCTCTGGGGGTCGAAGATTTATCGAAAACCGAATCCGGGGTGGGGAGTCTAATTCCGATAGCGGGGTTGGCGAAATCCAGTCCAGTGCCAGGAAGTCCAGCCGACGGAATTCATTCCAGAGTGGAGCAAAGCATGCCAGAACCAGCCGTTGTAAATCCAGCAGCGTTGACGATCGCGCGGCCTGAGCCGGGCGAGTATGCGCCTTACTATGACCGCTACATTTCACTGATAACGGGGTCCGACATTCTGGGGACGCTCGACGCCCAGAGGCGGCAGATGATGATGCTGCTCTCAGGACGCGACGAGAATGATGGGGATTTTCGCTACGCGCCCGATAAATGGAACGCGAAGGAAGTGCTGGGGCACGTCTGCGACACGGAGCGCATCTTTGCGTATCGCGCGCTGCGGATTGCGCGCGGCGACCAGACACCGATGGAGGGCTTCGAGCAGGACGACTATGTGAAGAACGGTCCGTTCGCGCACGCACCACTGGCGGAGATCATTGAGGACTACATCGCCGTGCGGCGGGCGACAATCACGCTGCTGCGCAATCTGGATGAGGCCGCGTGGGCGCGGCGGGGCGTGGCCAACAAGAATGAAGTCAGCGTGCGGGCGCTGGCCTACTTAATTGCCGGGCATGAGTTGCATCATCGGAGAATTCTGGAGCAGAAGTATTTTTCTGCCAGTCGGGGGTAAGCGGCCTGAACTGCGGCCTTGGGTCTTCGGCGGTCTGGACTGCTTGGCCGAAGACCTCACGCCCAAGATCTAACACCTGTACTTCCATGTCCCAACGCGCACTAACAGAGCTGCTTCGTGGCAAGGGCGCGCATGCCGATCCTCTGGCGTGCGTGGAAGATATTTCCGTGGAGATGGCGGCACGGCAGGTCGCAGGATTTCCCCACTCGGTCGGGCAACTCGTCTTCCACATGAATTACTGGATGGAGTACGAGCTGCGGCGCATTCGGGGCCAGAGGCCGAAGTATCCGGAACACAACTCGGAGAGTTTCCCGCCCGCGCCGGCACCCGCAGATGCGCGGGAATGGGAGCGGCTGCGGGAACAGTTCGGCGCAATGCTGACTGAATTTGCCGCGCTGGCACAGTCTCCGCGGGAGGAACTGGATCGGCAGATCGAAGCCGTGCACGAGGGCGATAAGAAAGTAGCCGGATCGCTCGAGGCCGTGCTCTGGCAGATGGTGGCGCATAACAGCTATCACGTGGGGCAGATCGCAATGGTGCGGCGCGCGCTGGGTACGTGGCCGCCGCGCGGGGGTGGGGATTCGTGGTAGAGAAACCGTCGTTGGTGGTTAGTCAGTGGGCGAAACCGCGCGTCTCACGTTCCCGTCGTCATCACCGGTCTGCCATCACGGATTTGTCATCCTGAGGCCTGCGTTCTTTGCAGGCCGAAGGACCTATGCAACGCGCTGCGAATTACATAGGTCCTTCGCTTCGCTCAGGATGACAGAGCAAAGGGGGCGGCAAGACAGTCGTGCGTGCACGCCGCGCGCGTGAGGTATGCTGAGGGCTGATCGCTGACAGCTTTCCCATGCTCTCTGATTCCATAATCCTGAAACACATCGCACGGCAACCCAAGCGGGCAGCGGGGTTCAAGCAACTGGTGCGCGAACTCGGGCTGCGAGGGGACGAGCGCCGCGAACTCGATGAGCGTTTGCAGAAATTAGTTGCCGGCGGCGCGCTCATTCAGGGCGACTCCGACCGTTACGCGCTGCCGCAGCCTGCAGCTGACAAGAACCTGGTCGCGGGGCGGCTCACCATGCACCGCGATGGATTCGGGTTTGTCATTCCTGATGCAAAGTCGCTGAGCCCGTCGCTCAAGGCGCGGCTCGCGGGCGATATCTTCATCGCGCCGCATCTCATAGGCAACGCCATGCACGGGGACCTGGTGCTGGTCGAAATCAGCAACGTGCGTCCGGACGGACGCGCAGAAGGGCGCATTGTGCGGCCGGTGATGCGGGCGCATCCCACGGTGGTCGGCATTTTTCACTACGGGAGCCGCGGTGGGTACGTCAGACCCATCGACAGCAAGATTACGCAGGAGATCGTGATTCCGGCGGGGATGGAGTTCCCCCCCGTGACCCCTGTGTCCTCCGTGGTAAACGAGGTCGGAAAAACTCAACCACAGAGGACACAGGGGGCACAGAGGAAGAAAACGTCCGTGGACCGTGTGCTTGGGGCCGAGGCTGCGCGCAAGACCGATTGGGACGATCTTGAAGGCGTCGTGGTTGACATTGAGATTACGGATTGGCCTTCACCGACACAGAATCCGCGCGGGCGCGTGATCGAGATTCTGGGACGGGAGGACGATTTTGGCGTCGATGTCGAGATCACGATCCGTAAGTTTCATCTGCCGCATCATTTTCCGGCAGGGGCGCTGGAGGAAGCGCAGGACACGGCATCGGAGATCCCGGCGCGAGAACTGGAGCGGCGGCGCGACTTTCGCGGGCTGCCGATTGTGACGATCGACGGCGAGACGGCGCGCGACTTCGACGACGCCGTCTACGTGCACATGCTCCCGAATGGCAACTTCGAATTGCAGGTGCATATCGCCGATGTGGCGCAATACGTGACGCCGGGGTCGGCTCTCGATCAGGAGGCGCGGCTGCGCGGCACCAGCGTTTATTTTCCCGACCGCGCCGTGCCCATGCTGCCGCTGGAGCTTTCCACGGACATTTGCAGCTTGCGGCCCCAGGTGGAACGGTTGGTGCTGTCGTGCGTGATGGAGATGGACCATCGCGGCGAGGTCGTCGGCTATGAGTTGTGCGAGGGCGTGATCCGGTCGGCGGAACGCATGACGTATACCGCGGTGAACGCGGTGCTGGAAGGCGATGCGGCCGCGCGCGAACGCTATGCGCCGCTGGCGGCAACGTTTGAACTGATGCGCGACCTGGCACTGATTCTGAACCGCAAGCGGGAGCGGCGCGGGTCGATCGACTTCGACCTGCCGGAACCCGTGATCGAGTTCGACGAGTTGGGATTGATGAGGAGCATT
>JADGNP010000270.1 GCA_017883425.1 Candidatus Sulfotelmatobacter sp.
GACGAAATGGAGATTGAAAACGATCACCTGGAAAGCCGGGCGGCCGCAGTCGAGAGCAGCCTGGGTGCGCTGGAGCAGCAGATGCAGCAAAGCGGGCTAGGCTTGCGTGGAGACATGGTCTCCGCCCGTAGCAGCATGCGCACCGACATGACCAAAGCGAAGCAGGCGCTGGACGGTTCCGATACCGATCGGGCCAGGCGTTATCTGGACCAGGCCAACGCGGAGATCAGTAAGCTGGAAACGTTCCTCGGGCGGCGGTAGGGCAGCCGCGGTTCACAATCCGGGGGTAGGTGTTTTCTCCACCCAGGTTAGCGTCCAAAAGAGGGACGCGAACCTGGGGCACGGGGCCGGGGCTTCGGCTTGCTCTTGCCCGCCCGGGGTCCCCGGCGAGTCCCGCCGGAGCCTGCCCTGAGCGTAGCCGAAGGGGACTCGTTGGGGTGGTTGAGATTGAGCGCCACGGCAGCGCGGATGAGATCCTTCAAGGCCGCCTCATCGACCTTGTCGCCTTCGTGGATGTCGATGGCGCGCCTGACATTCCCCTCGAGGCTGGAGTTGAAAAGACCGGAAGGGTCCTGCAACGCAGCTCCCTTGGCAAATGTCATCTTGACGGCGTTCTTGTATGTCTCTCCCGTGCAGACGATGCCGCCGCGGGAAAAGACGGGAGTCCCCGGCGATGTCGGCTTGACCCACTTCCACTCTTCGACGATCTCAGGGTCTGCCGCGTGTATGATTTCGCGCACTTTCGCGAGCGTCTTCCCGCGCCAGTCCCCAAGTTCCTTGATTCTGGCGTCGATGATTGCAGAGGCAGATTCCACCGGGTCGGACCCTTTCATATACAGCTCCAACTCTCGCACCTAATTTAGCTGCGCTCAGCGTAACCTGCAACCTCCGCTCATGTAGGGACGGGCGCCCTCGCCGGGTGCCCCATTCGAAATTTCGCGTTCTTTGCGAAATTTAGAGTGGTGATGTTGGACGAGTGCCCCGCTCAAGCCCGGTTTTGGCTTGAGTGGTGATATTCAGATCTTCCCCATCCTGTCATCCCGACCGGAGCAGATCATCGCGAACGCGATGATCTGCGGAGTGGAGGGACCTGCTGTTTTTTTGGGGCGAGGGACGCGTAGAGATCGAGTCGGAATGGACGACACGAAAACACGAAAGAGCGGCAGGAAGACTCTATCCAGCCATAGAACTCCCCCACTCAAGCCAAAACCAGGCTTGAGCGGGCCCCGCCCGCCAACTTCTGGAATGGAACAGCTTGCTTTGAAATGTCCTCTATGTGGAGTATACTGTGGAATAGATTCCACATATGCAAATCGTTCAAATCGTGCTGGATAAAAAGCTGTTACACGCCGCCGACCAAGCCGCGAAGCGCACCCGGCGAAACCGGTCCGCTCTGGTGCGCGACGCCCTGCGGGAACATCTCCGTCGGTTAGAACTTCGAGCCAGTGAAGAACGCGACCGGCAGGGCTACTCGCGGCAGCCGCCAGCCGACGCGGAAGCGCGGGGTTGGGAATCGGAGGCCACGTGGCCGCAAGAATAGCCCGAGGCGAAGTTCGGCTCTACCCGTTTGCCGCGCCCGACAAAAAACGCCCGGCCCTCGTGCTCACCCGCAACAGCGCGCTCGCCTATTTATCCACGGTCACGGTTGCGCCTGTCACTTCCACCATTCGCGGTGTGCCGTCGGAAGTCGTGCTGAATGAGGAAGACGGCATGAAGTCCCCTTGCGCAGTAAACCTGCACAACGCGGTCACTGTGTCTCAACAGCGATTAGGAAGACGCGTGGCCCAGCTTAGTGCCGCACGGATGAATGAAGTGTGTGCCGCCCTGCGGTTTTCTTTGGGTTGCGATTCACACTAGTTACTGGGAACCTTTCGTCTGTCCCTGAATTTCTCTGTCCAGCTCTGAACTGCCCCACTCAAGCCAAAACCAGGCTTGAGTGGGCCACCCGCCCGCCTCCGCCGCGTCACCCTGCTGAAGCGGCGTGATGCGGTCCATTCTTGCTCCGGCGCTGACACCAGAAGGGCCTATTTGACCCTGTTGGCAATCGTAAGGCCGAACCACTCGGGGGGATGGCTCTGGAACCAGATCTCACGCCCACCGTGCGCGACTGCGACCGAATAAACACCCGGAGGTTCCCCGAACCAAGTCTGGGTTCCGGTGCAGTCAGGATCCACTGCAATGGTTCCGGTGGCTGTGACTTCCACTACGTCCGGCCCAATGGTGAACCAGCCGTGAAAGCTGTCGTTCCCGTCCCTGTCAATAGTCAGTGAGCCGACGCCACCGACATCCACTCCCGTGTCAGTTTTTGCGCTATAGCGCCATACCCACTGGCCGGCAATGGTGGCAATTGAGCAATGGTGTGCTGGGTGGGACGCTCCCTTGACGTTGTCTTCCATGGTCACCTGAGGACGAACGGCGCCGCTGGCATCGCTTCCCCGCATCCAGCCCGGAAGCTTGGGATGTTCCGTGGCCCCGCTGCCAGGAGAATCGACGATCGTCGTTCCCTCCCTGGCCACCTGGCGCGGCCCACTAGCTGCCATTGACGCCAGCAGGCTCAGAATGGCGCTTGTCCCCAGGATAGTGACGAGTAGTTTTCTCATGACTTTTCTCCTTTCGCTGGCTAAGTTGGTTATCTGTGGCAAAAGATGCGAGAGAATTAGCGTCCCATTCAAACTGTCTCGCCCTTCAGTGGAGTTGGATTGCACCTCCGCATGTGTAGGTCCACGGTACGCCTGCTGAGCATTTCTGGCCGCCAGTGTAGGTGACCGCTGCGATGCGGTTGTTGTTTACGCCCCAGGCAAAACCCCAATCCGCGGGGAAGTTAATGATTTCAGCAAAGGTCAGGTCCCTTGTGGTCCAGCGCGTGGGCAGATCCTTCGTGTAGGCTTCGTCCCAACAATCGCCGACCATGTCGCCTGGATCGTTAATGCCCACGCCCCAGCAGCTTGAGAAACCACCCTCAGGCAGGGGAAGCATAATCGGCTGGGAGTACCTTGTTCTTTTCCAGTCGAGCGGCTTCCAGAGCACGGGAAGAATCGTATTCCAGTCACTCGAAGCGACAACGCCTACGATTTCACCCCTCTCGTTGATGTCATAGGTTTCACCGAACGGGTAGTCCGGGGATAGTGGGAGGGTCGTGAGTTTCCACCCTTTGCCGTCAGCGCGGGGGTTCCAGAGCAGAGCATCCGTAATCGTCCCATCGTTGTTCGAGCCTGCGCCAATGATCTGACCATAGTCGTTCACCTTCCAGACCACGCACATGGCAAGGTCAGGAAACGCTGTGGTGTCGAGCTTGTGGATTTTCCATTTCGTGACGAACTCTCCGTTCATCCACATCTTCGATGGCGTCCAGACAACGGGCGCTTGGAACCCCACTTCGGGATTTCCGTCCACGCCGCTCCCACCCACGATCAGTGTTCCGAATTTGTTCGTGCCGTACGCCGCGCTCGAGTTGTGGCCTGCGTACCGCGGGTCGTGAGTATCCGCAAGAGTTCCCAAATCAACCATGCCGGTCTCCTTGGTCCAGGCCACACCGTGCACCTGCCCGTCCGGTGCGGTCGAGTGACTTGCGACCAAGCCGGTGTTCGAGATGTCGTTAAGGGGCTCTTGCCACCCCATGGGCTGCTCTTCACTCAATGTGCCAAGGTCGATCCATTCGCCGGCATGCGGCCCGAACAGTGGCACGGCCAGCGTGTGAGTGTAACCAGCACCGTCGCCGATAGGGGAGAGATCGCCAAGGCCAACGATCACGCCAAAGTCATTGATGTGCCATGTGGCAAACCAAGTGCCGGTGTGGTCGTAGGTACCCAGTTCCCAGATTTTCGCTTTGTCATCCGGATTGGCCTGAGCATAAAAGCTGCGGCTTACTGTTAGGCCCGGTGTCCTTGAGGTCTGGTTGGGCATTCGATGCAGTAGATGCCTGCCAATGGGTGGCTTGGTTAAAGGCTGCTGCGCGAGAACCGTCGAAACGAAACACACACCTAGAATGCAAGCGAGAATGCTGATGCGTTTCATGCTTACCTCCAATAATTCTGCTGCGATGAGGCGGACGTCCTCCGATCGTTGGAATCATTCGCCCCGTTTGGACTGTCATGACACTTCCAGGACAACGCGATAAGCAGCAACAAACTCACCCTCGCCGCTGCTAGCGCGGTGCGCTGTAAGTCGTCCGCCATCATCGTCGACGTGAAATCCTGTTTGCACCGAAGCCTCCCGTCACGCAGTTAGACAGAACTGGCGTGGTGTATAGGCACGTTCTTAAGCAGAGCTACAGCCGGGCCGCCGACCGCTTTCGCGGTTTGTGATCTTCACTACCGCTTCTTTTCGGCCCACGAACTCTGGATTACCAGCCCTCTATCTCACACGGCAGATGTATCCACAATGGAGAACGTCTGGCGTTTGCCTGAATTTTGGATGGAAGGTCGGGAAGTTGAGAAATGCAACATGCCTCCTGGTGTGCTGCAAGTCACAGTTTTCTCAATGGCTTTGTGCTACAGTCTCGAGTTTGAGGAACTACACCCATGCCTGTGTCGGTCCAATCCCTGCCGCCACGGCTCTGCTTCCGCAATTTCGAGTTGGACTCCGCCTCCGGCGAACTCCACCACGACGGCCGTAAGGTCCCTCTTCCTCCGAAAGCGTTTGAGTTGCTGCGCGCTTTGGCGGAGCGTTCCGGCGAGGTGGTCACACGGGACGAACTGCGCAGCAAATTGTGGTCGACGAATACGTATGTGGAGTTCGATGACGGCCTGAACCACGCCGTTCAGAAGCTGCGGCAGGTTCTCGGCGACTCAGCCGAGCATCCCCAATTCATCGAAACGCTGCCGCGGTACGGGTACCGCTTTATCGCGCCGGTGGATACCGCGAGCAGGTCGAAGCCGGCAAAGCAGTCGCCCCGTGGGCGACTGGTTGTGATCACGGCCGGTTTGGTCATTGTGGCTGCCGCCCTGATTGCCGTGAATGTGGGGAGTTGGCGGAGTCGCTTACTTGGCGGGCGGCGTGAGCCGCCCATTCGCTCGCTAGCAGTTCTGCCCCTGTCGAATCTCTCCGGCGACCCACAACAGGACTACTTCGCGGACGGGATGACCGACGCGCTTATTACCGACCTGGCGAAGCTCCACGACGTGAAAGTGATCTCGCGCACGTCGGTCATGCAATTCAAGGACGTAAGGAAGCCGCTGCCGGAAGTCGCTCGAGCGCTGGGTGTAGATGGCATTCTGGAAGGTTCCGTGCAGCGCTCGGGTGCGCGAGTACGCATTACGGTCCAACTGATACGCGGTCCGAGCGACACTCACCTGTGGGCGGAGAGTTACGAACGCGATACGCACGACGTACTTACGCTACAGGGAGAAATAGCCCAGGCGGTGGCACGCGAAATCAAGGTGGCTCTTACCCCTGAGGAGTCTACCCACTTGACCCGCGCCCGCCCCGTCAATCCCGAGGCCTACGAGCTTTATCTCAAGGGCCAATATCACTATTACAAGTGGAATCCCGAGGATTTCCAGAAGGCTGTCGACTACTTCCAGAAAGCCATCGATGCCGACCCGCACTGGGCTCCGCCGTACGCCGCTTTGGCGAATACCTACGGCTGGCTCTGGATTGCGGGTGCTCTGCCGCCGCAGGAAGCACTGCCCCGATTCAACGCAGCGTTGAAGACCGCCCAGGAGATCGACAACACGCTCCCCGAAGTCCATTACACTCTGGCCGCCAGCGCCTACTACTATCGCTGGGACTGGGAGGAGGCTGACCGGGAATTCCGGCACGCTCTCGCACTCGATCCGAGTTTAGTGGAGGCTCGTTTCGAATACGCGTGGTTCTTGTCGAGTATGGGACGCCTGCCCGAGGCGATTGCAGAGGCTCAGCGCGCTGTCGAGCGCGATCCTCTCTCCGTTTCTGCGAACCTGGCCTTGGGGAGTATTTACTCAGTGGCGCGACAGGATGAGAAAGCCATCGCGCAATTGCAGCGAACAGCAGCGATCGAGCCTAACGACTCCAGGACTTATGAGTTTCTCTGCGGTGTCTACGAGCAAAAAGGGATGTTCGAAGACGCGATCCGCGAATACGGGAAAGCGATGAAGTTGTGGGGGGCAAGGCCGGACGAGTTGGCCGGGTTGGAGCGTGCGTATGGACAATCAGGGGCGAGTGGCTACTGGAAGTGGAAGCTCTCAGAAGCGAAACGCCGGCAAGTGCCTTATGAGATCGCCGTCGTGTACGCGCAGCTCGGTGACGCACACCAGGCCAACGCGTGGCTTGAGAAGGCCTATGAGGGACACGCCTGGCAGATGGTGCAACTAAAAACCTTTCCTGCGTGGGACCCAGTCCGCTCCGACCGACGCTTTCAGGAACTGCTGCGCCGCATGAACTTCCAGCAATGATGCTGGGCATCTAATTGCAAAGTTTTTCGAAGCACAAACTCGTCTTTTCCCAATAATCGACTTCTTCACATGTTCCAGACGGGACGATTCCTGATGTTTAAGTCAATAAAAGGAAACGGTACTCCTATTGGGGAACGAGGCCAGACAGTGTGGTTTTGTCCGGGCTTGAAAATCGGGACGGTTGAGGACGGTACCCGTTGCGGGTGCGCACTTTGTATTTCTTCAGTTGATCGCCCACGAGCTTCACCGAGATCGCACGCCAGCCCGTGTTGGCGTTGGGCTTCGGGTAGTAACTCAATGAGTAGAGATGTGCCAAATCGTCGCGGATGGAAGCGAACGCTCGGTGTTCATCTTTCCAGTCTTTGGCGAAGTAGGCCTTGCCGCCAGTGGCTGCGGTCATGCGATCGAAGACCGCGGTGGACACCGGTTCCAATTTTGCCGTTTGTGTGCTGATCATGTAGATGGAAACGCCGGCAGACTGGGCAAATTCGGCGACGTCCTCGGGTGGTACCACGCTGGAATTGTCCGGGCCGTTGGAGAACACCACTACGACTTTCCTGCCCGTATTTTGAGCCGCGTCTTTCAGCGTCAGCAACAGGGCGTTGTAAAGGGCTGCCTGATCTCCGGCCACCGTCGAGCGCACCGCCCGCAACACTTGCGACCGGTCGGAAGTAAGCTGGGAGGCGCGAGAAAGATCCCGGCTATAGGAATAGAAGGCGATCCTGTCGGCATTCCCCAGCGAGCGAATGAACTCGGTAATCGCGTCTTGCGCGAAGACAAAACCCCGGTACATGTAGTCGCTGGTATCAAACAGGACGAATACATTGGCTCCGTTCACCAGCGCGGCCAGGGTCTGAGACGAGGCGCCGTCAGAAGAGTGTTTCGCCAAGGCACCAGCCGGTGCCGCCGACGAGTCCTGCTCGGCAAACTCGCTTGGACTGCGGGTTGGTTCATCGCCTTCAGCGAAGGTGGCCGCCTTCTCCACAATCCCATCCTCAACGATGGCAAAATCCTTGGGACGGAGTCCGGTAACGTAGTTTCCCTTCTTGTCCGTGACCGCTACGTTGAGCTGGACCATGTTGACCACAACCTGAAAGTTCGGGCTCTCCTGAGCTGCGAT
>JADGNP010000271.1 GCA_017883425.1 Candidatus Sulfotelmatobacter sp.
TGCTAAACGGACACACATATCCCTTAGAATGTGCTGGTCTCGCAACTGCGGCCTGCGATTATTATTTGGCCGGAACCGAGAGGTCCTCGAGTCGAGAGCCTTTTTTAGCAACGTAGAAGGCCAACGCCTTGGCAGGCGCGCTGCTGCTGGCGTTCTTGACGTTGTGCACTTCGCCGGCCGCCGTGGTGAATGCCTCGCCCGGCTTGAGGGTCACAGCGGGTTTGCCCTGAGCCTCAAACGTCACCGAGCCCTCCTCGATATACACGATTTCGTTGCCCGATTGCGTATGCTTCCCGCTCTCTGCGCCCGGCGGCAGGATGCGCTGCACCAGGATCGCTTCCCATCCCGGCGCGCCCTTCAGTTCGGTTCGCTGCAGAACCGTGCCGCCTTTCAAATTGTCCTGCGCGCTCAACATCCGGCTCCCCAACACGCCCAGCACCACGACCACTGCCAATGCGACCCCAACCAAAAAGTTGATGCGCTTCATGGAGGCTCCTTTCAAAGCCAGCGAATACTACCACAGGTAGTACACGGCTCAACATCCTGATTGGAGAACGAAGCGGTGAATATGCCCGTTGGTTGATGAGCGATTAATCAACAGTTGACCCGCGTGAGGCAACTACAACGGACTCCTGGCAAATCCGCCTAGCTGGTCGATGCGACTGGAAGGCGGTCCGAGGAGTGCATTCATCTATTGTTGTCGCACGCTCACTTTGTCGAAGTGGTGCCCGTAGCAGACGATTTCGCCAGCGGCTGTCTTTGTGTACGGTTTGTGGAAGACAACGGTGTCTGCCTCCTGCGCGGGTTTACACGGTGTCGTGTTCAGGTATAGTTTGCCTTCTTTTTCACTCTCGACGACTCCACTGGCGATATCTCCTGGCCGCGCCTCGACCGGGGACCGTGGTGCCTGCGAGAAGGCAACTGTTACCAGAATGAAGAGAAACGTGGCTAATAGAGTAGTTCTTGTTTTCATAGACTGTGCACCCGTTTGCGGGCTCCTTCTTTAGAATCGATTTGGTTTCCGGCGGCATAACTCACGGCTCCTCAGTCGCACGGTGTGTTGAGCAATCTCTGGGGTTCTTGCGAAATGACGGCCATGAGATCGCTGTTGATATCAAAGCAGAACTGCATCGGCATCATTGGCAAGGGCCTTCGGTCGTCCCCGATCAAGGTCACGTCCAGCCGATGTCGGCCCGGGACCATGAGACCACTTCCCGTGAACGCGACCGATCCAACGACTGATTTCGAGACCCCGACCGGAACCGGGAATGGAATGTCGACCGCATGTCTGGTTTCGTCGACGAACTTGAACTGAGGATCAGTCGCGTCCATCGGAGGCGGTTCAAAGTGGGCCGCAGCACCTACGATGACCCCGCCACGGTTGCCGTAGTTCGAGGCAAGCACCGGAAAGGTGAATGTGACCCTTTGGTGCTGTGTATCGTAGAACAGGGTCAAAGGAACGGGTGTTAGAACAGAAAACTTAGGGTGCTGATAAAAGCTGTCGAATGCCTCCTTGGCCGCCCTCGGCACCGCAAAGACACTAGCGAGGATGCCTAGGTACACTCCCCACGTTCTTATCCAGCTTCTGCTTTCGGTTTTCAGGCTCTCAACGTCCCGTTTCAGGCTCTCCATCTGGTGCTTGAGAGCTCCGATCTCTTCGAAGGCTCGCTCACTGGGGACTCGGGAATCGTCGGTGGACATGTGACGGTAGCCTCTTGCATGGATTTTATCGGGTTTTCGCCAGTGATTCGTGGTGCTTAAGAATATTTCGCGATAAGTTCGTGTGACCGTCATTACTATCCAGGCCACCAAGGTTTCATCCACACCCAAGATCCGCGACTGGAAAGAAGAGTCCTTCTTCACCTCAACTGACTGGCGCTCCACCTCAGAAGCACAACGGACTGTCCGAACAGTCTGATCTGCGGATCGTTGTCGAAACCAGGCGTGGCGGCGGAACTAAGTTATGGTGTGATTTCAAAAACGACACCAGCACCATCGGTCCCGCCGGAATACGTTGTGCCGTAGATATTGCCAGCAGCGTCCAAGATTACGCCCGCATAGGGATTCCATCCGTCGGTTCCGCCAGTGAATTGATGAAGCACTCGCTCAGTCCACTTGCCGTCCGAGCCGAGGATCAGCTTGAAAACATTGCCACCTCCATAGGCACCGCCGGCTGTGGTTGTGCCATAGAGGGTGCCTGCGGCATCTAGGACGAGGCTTCCCCAGGGGTTGGCTCCGTCCTTACCACCACTGAAGACATGGAGCACGTTGTACATCCACTTGCCGTTGGAGCCAGGCGTGAGTTTGAAGACAATGCCCGCGTCAGCGCTGCCCCCCGCTAGTGTCATGCCATAGAGGTTGCCTGCACGGTCGAAGACGAGGCCGGCAACGGGAGTCTTTCCAGGGCGACCCGCAAAAGAGTGCAGTATGCGCTCTCTCCAGCTCCCATCTGGCTTGGGCGTCAGTTGGTACGCAACGCCATCGCCAGATGCGCCTCCCGCGGATGTCGTGCCATAGAGGTTGCCTTCCCCGTCGAATACAAGGCTCCCGTGTTGAGGCCACTCCATGCCGGGATAGCCGCCATCCTTGCCACCCGTGAAGCTGTAGAGCACACTTTCAGTCCAGCTTCCGTCCGCGTTTGCTGTCAGCTTGAGGACATCGCCATATCCATACTGACCTCCACCTGCGGTTGTTCCGTACAGATTGCCGGCTCCGTCAAGAATCATGGGGCCATTCGGTTGGCAGAAAATGTTGTCAATTGAACGTTCGGTCCAGTTTCCATCTAAACCTGGGGTCAGCTGGAACACCGTGCCGCACCCAGACCCGCCCGCTCCTGTCGTGCCATAGAGACTGCCGGTCGCGTCGAAGACCAAACCGCCTATGGGAAGCCTCGCCCCATCGTCGTCGTTTCCGAACTCGTGCAGCAGACTCTCGGTCCAGGTTCCATCAGGATTCGGTATCAATTTGAAGACAGTACCCCACGTGTTAGCACCGCCGACCTCCGTTGTCCCGTGCAGGTTGCCTTGCGTGTCGAAGATCAGACCCGTGTAGGGATGCAGTCCGTCTGGGCCCTTGAACTCGTACAGTGTTTTGAACTTGCTGGTTGCCCAGGCGCCGGGCGCCAATACCAGAGTTACTACGATGATGAGCAGCAGAGTCGCGCTCGCGGGTCCCAAGAATCTCTTATAGTTCAAGGTGTTTCCTCCTTTGATCCTGCACATCGAATGAAAGCCAAGTCGAACCATGAATTTTGAGAAGCACGATCCGCGCGCTTCCCAATGTTGTCCTCCCGCTACGTGTCGCAGCTAGTCAGGATTCGTTACTGTTTTAGGTTTCGCGGCCCGGAGAGCGATGACGAGTGCAGGACTCAAGGTCGGGGAAACCCGATATTTTTCCGAGTCGCCTTGATTTGATCTTGCAGGGCCCGCTTGCGAATGAGGAAGGACTCAGGAACCTCGAATTTAAACTACGACGGTTCGGCTGTGCCGGCGGTGACGGGCATCACCGGTCTACGTGATGGCATCGGGAGAGCAAGGGGAAGCTAACTGCTGCGATCAGGGCATTACGCAAGCTACCCCGAATGCCCCCGGCCTCACTTCGCCGCCGGCAGCGGGTGATTCTGCTCTTGCTCCAGCCGCTCCACCATGTTTTTCGGCAGGCCGTGCAGCAATTCGAGAAACGCCGCGTTGGTCCAGCCAAAGCCGACCACATTCATCTCGTACCCGAGTTCCACGTGCGCTTCCGACGAACGCGTCACCACGTTGTACTTTTCCCGAATGTTGCCGTCGTGACGGAAGTTCTCCGCCACCGTTGAGAGGAACTCATAAGAAACGCGATCCGCGTCGGCGTTGTACCCATAGCGCCGCAGACCATCGATCGCCACCATTTCGATGTTCCCCCACCCGTAGGGCAAATCCCACTGCGCGCCGGTTTCGTCCGTGCTCATCGGAAGCCCGCCGGGCCGCTCAAACACTTTCAAATTGTTGGCCACGGCCTTCGCCTGCTCCGGCGTCGCCAGCCCCGCCCACAGCGGATAAAACGTGGAGGCGTACTGATACTTCGACATCCGTTTTGTCTGGAAGTTGAAATCGAAAAAGAGCCCCTGCTCCTCGTTCCACAGATAGTGCGTAATAAGTTTCTTGCGCTCTTCCGCCCGCTTGTTCCACTTTTTGGCGTCGTCGCTGCGCCCCAGCCAGAGGCTGATCTGCTCCAGATCTTTTTCCGTCTTGTAGAGCAGGCTGTTCAAACACACGGGCGCATAGTGATGCGTGGCCGCGCCGAAGGGCCCGAAGCGAAAGCTCACGTCGAAGCCGGACTCCCGCATCGACCGGTCGCCCTTGTAGTAATCCGCGCTGAGCTTGAACTGCTTCGCCTTCTCGCACTCCGCGCGCGCCATGGTCAGCGGCACATCGCAAACCTGCAGGGAATACGGCGAGCCCGCGACCGGCTGCGTCGGGACAGTTTGGTTTGAACCAGTTTGATTTGAACCAGTTTGGTTTAAACCGGGCTTGGTCTCAACCACGTAGTCGTCGGCCTCGGCCGGATGCAAGAAGAAGTATTGCGCCACCTTGCGGTAGAAGCCGCTTTCGTCCTGTACCGCCTCGGCAGGCGGCCCTTCGCCAAAATCGTAATATCGCGAGAGCCCGGTCGGCCCCGCCAGATGCGGATTGCGCGTCCACATCCCGTAGTCCTTGTCGAGGTCGGCGTACGCCCGCTCCAGCCAGGCCCGGTCGGGGTGCCCGTCGTTCTTGGTCGCTTGCAGTGTGGCCCGGTAGACATCGACGAACATGGAACTCAAAAATGGCGGTTGCGAACGCGTCAGATAGTAAGTGCGGTTCGCGTTGAGCATCGCGCCGTAATGCTCGATCTCAAAAAAGAAGTTATCGACCATCCCCCGCGCCAGTTCCACGCGCCCCGCGCGCAGCAAACCGCGAATGATGAAGTAGCTGTCCCAGCCATACATCTCGTTGAAGCGCCCGCCTGGGACAACGTATCTGTCAGGGAGGTAAAGCAGCCCGTGAGGTTGAATCTTGGCCGTATCGATCTCGCCCAAGCGATGGATCTCCACCGGCAAATGTTCGACGCGCACGCTGCAGTCCGCCGCCAACTTCTGTACCGCTGCCGGCTCGCCGACCTCAGCCGGCAAATACAGTACCGGCGCCGCCTTGATTTTTGGATCAGCAACGCTTGCGCAGTCGGTCATGGAGCGAGTCAGCGTGTCCCACGCCGAGGAGATGTAATCGAGAATCGGCTTGAGTCCCTGATCTGCGGGACCGGTCGCTTGCGCCGGAAGAGCGCGAGCATCCGCAACCGCGCAGATGACCGCGAGGATAAGGCAGTAGCGAACAACGATGACAAGAAAGCTGCGTGGTTTCTTACTACGATGAAGGCTCATGGTTTGTGAAAGCTCCGTCATCATAAACGCGTCGCGCGAGAGCGGCCAAAATAATTTGATCAAAGATGTTTGGCTTGCAGCCGGGTAAGGGATCTGCCGGTCTCCCCGCCAGATCCCTCCCTCCGCCTGAAAAGCGGCTCCGGTCGGGATGACGCCCTCTGGGGACGGGAGCCCGTCGAAACTCAAACTGCACACTCCCCACAGACCTGGTAGTGGGCTACTTATGAAAGTAGCCCACTACCCATAGACCTCACTGGACCCCGATCACTGCGCTTTTGGTTTATTCTATGTAGTTTGCCGTTTCCTGAGGGGGCGCAAGTGAACCGATCCCACGTAGTCCTTCGTCTGTTGGTGTCCTTCGTCGTCTTTCTATCCGCTACCGCGGGCTGGACGCAGGTTCCCGAGAATACTTACCAGGAATTGCAGTGGCGCATGATCGGGCCGTTTCGTGGCGGCCGCACCCGCGCTGCCGCCGGCGTCCCCAGCCAGCCCAATGTGTTCTACATCGGCCAGGTGAACGGCGGCGTTTGGAAATCGGACGACTACGGCCGCACCTGGAACCCCATCTTCGATCACGAATCCACGCAGTCCATCGGCGCCATCGCAGTGGCACCTTCCGATCCCAACATTATTTATGTGAGTAGCGGCGAGGGGTTGCATCGCCCCGACCTCTCCGTTGGCAACGGCATTTACAGGTCCACGGACGCCGGCAAAACGTGGACCCACCTTGGCCTCGTCGATGGACAACAAATCCCCGCGCTCGCCATCGATCCCCGCGATCCCAATCGCGTATTCGCCGCCGTCCTCGGCCACCCCTACGGGCCCAGCGAGGAGCGCGGAATCTACCGCTCCACCGACGGCGGTCAAAACTGGCAGAGAGTAATTTCCAAGGACGAAAATACGGGCGGCTCTGACGTCGAGATCGATCCCTCGAATCCCGACATCGTCTATGCCTCGATGTGGGAGGCTCGCGAAGGCCCGTGGGAGGACAACAACGAATTCAACGGCGCCGGCGGCGGACTCTTCAAATCCACCGACGGCGGCAGCACCTGGCACCCCTTGACCAACGGCCTGCCGAAGGATCTCTCGCAAATCTACGTTGCCATCGCGCCCAGCGATCCACACCGGCTCTATGCGACTCTCGCCGCAGCCTCGGGAAAATTGAGCGTCTACCGCTCCGACGACGCCGGTGACACTTGGTCGCAGATCACCACCGATCCTCGTCCCTCCGGACGCATCGGCGGCGGCGATCTCCCCATTCCCAAGGTTGATCCAAAGAATCCCGACCTCGTCTATGTTGTCAGCACCGTCACCATGCGGTCGAGCGATGGTGGCAAGACCTGGTCAGGATTCCGCGGCGCACCCGGCGGCGATGACTACCAGAATCTCTGGATCAATCCCACCAACGGCAACATTATCCTGATCGTCAGCGATCAGGGCGCGATCATCACCGTGAACGCCGGCGCGAGCTGGAGTTCTTGGTACAACCAGCCCACCGCGCAGCTTTATCACGTTTCCACCAGCAATACATTTCCCTATCGCGTCTGTGCCGGACAACAAGAGAGTGGTTCCGTCTGCATCTCCAGCCGCGGCAACGATGGCGCCATCACCTTCCGCGACTGGCATCCCGTGGGCGTCATCGAGTACGGCTACGTCGCCCCGGATCCGCTCGATCCCGACGTCATCTACGGCGGCGGCAGAACCGAAGTTTCCAAATTCCATTTTTCTACGGGTCAGGTGCAGAACGTCACACCCATTCCGCTGCGCAACCCCAAGTACCGCACCAACCGCACCGAACCGCTGATGTTCTCTCCGGTGGATCCGCACGTGCTTTATTTCGCCAGCAACGTGCTCTTCAAAACCACCGATGGCGGAAACTCCTGGCAGACCATCAGCCCAGACCTGACGCGCGAGAACCCGGGCGTGCCCGCCAGCGTTGGCACCCTGGTCCCGAAGGGCGCCGAGAAACAGCGCGGAGTCATCTATGCCCTCGCTCCATCTTTTAAATCGGTGACCACTCTATGGGCCGGCACCGACGACGGCCAACTTTGGATCACCCGCGACGGCGGAAAGAATTGGGCAGATATCACGCCCA
>JADGNP010000272.1 GCA_017883425.1 Candidatus Sulfotelmatobacter sp.
GGGGCCATCGCTCTGATTCAAAAGACGATCAATTCTGACCAGCTTTCCGAGGCCTAAAGTTTGATACTTGCTAGTCACAAGGTTCTGATGGGGAAAAGTTCGTTAACAAACTTGATTTTGTGGAGGGTTCAATGAATCTTAATCTGCTGGATCCAAAGGTGATTGTGCTCGCCGCCGTGGTGATTCTGATCATCGCAGCGCTTGCCTGGCTGTACGTGCGAAAACGCAGGAGTACGACTGCAGACATGCGGAAGAAGTTTGGGCCCGAGTACGATCGGGCGGTGTTGGCGCATGGGTCAGAACGAAAAGCAGAGGCGAAGCTAACGGATCGCGAGAAGCGGGTTGAAAAGCTCAACATTCGCGATCTTGATCCGACCGAACACGAACGCTTTTCGAAACGGTGGGAAGCTGTACAGTCTCGTTTTGTCGATTCCCCAAAGGGAGCCGTCGCAGAGGCCGATGATCTGGTGTCCTCAGTGATGAAGGCTCGCGGCTATCCCGTATCCGATTTCGATCAACGGGCCGCCGATATTTCTGTCGACCATCCTCGTGTGGTGGAGAACTACCGGTTAGCGCATGAGATTGCGCTGCGGGTTGGGAAAGACGCAGCAACTACCGAAGATCTCAGAACCGCAATGATTCACTACCGCTCCCTGTTTGAGGAACTGGTGCAGGTGCCAACTGCTGTAGAGAGAAAAGAAGTCGCATAGCGGTTGGACGGAAGAAAGGAATAAATGATGAAACCAAGTACGCAAGACCGGACCCAGGGCAAGCTTCACGAAGTAAAAGGGAAGATCAAAGAGGAGGTCGGAAAGGCGGCGAACGACCCCGATCTGGAAGTCTCAGGGAAAGCGGAGAAGAAAGCCGGCAAAGTTCAAAAATGGATCGGCCGTGCGGAAAAGGCCGTCGGCGAATAAAGCGCTGACAGCACGCCGAAAGTCAGGAGTGCTGGGAATGTTGTCCCGCCACCATGCCGGTGCTTGGCGCAACCTGGCGACAGATACTGCGGTCAAGCCTGTAAGGAAGCGGGATCCAGTGAAGTCGAGATTGCTTGCCAGTGTGATCATGGAAACGTGTCCCTTGACCGTATAAGAACACGCGGCTTTGCTGGTTCAAGGTTGGAACCTCTAGAGGAGAATCTCGACATGAACATGCGACGTATCATGCTCCTGTTGTTGGTCGTGGCAGCCCTGCCGCTATCGGCAAAGGCGCAAACACCGGCCGATTCGAGAGGCTCTGCGGGCACGGTTGCAACTATAACCCCAGTGCATCCAGACCTGACATACATCCGCCCGACAACGAAAATGAAGCTTCACAGCTACTTTTTCGATGCGGTTGGGCCCTATCCAATCGTGGGCGCTGCACTCGCGGCTGGCATCAACCAGGCGGACAATACTCCGCCCGAGTGGAAGCAAGGCGCTGCCGGTTACGGCAAGAGATTCGGGTCCGACTTCGGCATCGCCGCGGTAACCACTACGACGCGCTATGCTCTCGCGCGGGCCTTGGGAGAGGACACGTTGTATTACCGCTGTGAATGTAAGGGCGTGTTTCCGCGCCTGAGGCACGCGGTGATTTCGACTTTCACGGCACGCCGCGGTGAGGATGGCCATCGCGTTTTCTCTTTCCCAGCACTAGTTGCTCCGTATGCTGGTACTGTGACGGCCGTTTATGGTTGGTATCCGGGCCGCTACGGAGCCCAGGATGCATTCCGCATGGGCAACTATAGCCTGCTGGGATATGTAGGTGGAAACGTTGCCCTGGAGTTCCTGTATAGCGGACCACACTCGTTGCTTTCTCGAATGCACCTGAACAACCGACACGGAGCGCCAGATCCGAGTTCAAACCGGTGATCGACGGGAATTCAAGAGCGGTCGGAGACATTCGTTCTCCCAGTCCGGGGCAACTGGTCTTACCCATGTCCCCCGCGGTGACTTCCTCCAAGGGATTGATCAGCGAGTTTCTCGAATGGTTCGGAGATCTGGGGATATTTTTCTGGCAAGTCGTTCGGGCTGCGGTGACGCCGCCGTTTGAATTTCGCGAACTGTTTCGACAACTCGACGAGATCGGATCAAAGTCTCTGCCGCTGGTCGCTTTGGCCGGTGCCGCAACCGGCGTTGTGCTCTCTCTGGAAGCCCGTTACAGCCTGACTCGATTTGGCGCCAAATCCCTGCTTCCCGCCGCGATCGTATTCTCTGTCATCCATGAGACCGGTCCGATCATCACCGGTCTGGTAGTGAGTGGTCGAGCGGGAGCTGGCATTGGCGCGGAACTCGCGTCGATGAAAGTAACCGAGCAGATCGATGCCATCGAGGCGTCCGCCGTAAACCCTTATCGCCTGCTGGCAGCGACCCGTATTCTGGCTTGCATCTTGATGATGCCTCTACTGACCCTCGCTGGCGACGCGTGCGGTTTGGTAATGGGCTGGGTTGCCCAGGCCCTGGTTGAGCCACTTTCGCTACATCAATTCATCAACAGCGGTTTTAAGGGCGCCAGCTTCAACGATTTCCTGCCACCCACGTTCAAGACCGCCGTGTTTGGCCTGATCATTGGACTAATCGCGTGTTTTCAGGGAATGCGGACACGGGGAGGCGCTGCAGGCGTGGGCCGTGCGGCCACTAGCTCGGTGGTCTTGTCCTCACTGTTCGTCATCCTGGCCGATGTCGTGCTGGTAAAACTCATCCTCATATTTTTTCCGTGATGGATCAGAAGCTAGCCAACAAGTATGCACACGATTGATCAATTTGCGATGAAGCTTGAAGAAGCCGAGAAAGACGGCAACGCCCCGGTTGTCGCCGTCGAAGGCTTGCATAAATCCTTCGGAAGTCAAAAGGTTTTGAACGGGATTAGCCTAACGGTGAGGCGCGGCGAGACCCTGGCTGTATTGGGGCGCAGTGGCACGGGCAAGAGCGTTTTGCTGAGACTCGTCATCGGACTGGAGATACCTGACTCGGGATCGGTTCGCATCCACGGGCAAGACATCGCCGGTCTGGCTCTCGACCAGCTCGGCGAAATCAGGAAGAAAATGGGGTTTTTGTTTCAGCACGCCGCGCTTTACGATTCGCTGACCGTCGAGCAAAACGTAGCTTTTCCGCTGCAGCACCATCGAAAAGACCTGTCGAAGTCTGAGCAGCGAGACCGAGTCAACGAACTATTGGCGGAAGTGGGGATGGAAGGCGCCTTTGCCAAGATGCCCTCAGATATCTCTGGCGGCATGCAGAAACGAGTAGGACTGGCACGTGCACTGGCTCTGGCGCCAGATATTCTGCTGCTCGACGAGCCCACCGCCGGTCTTGACCCCATCAGCTCTGCGGAGATTGATGAGCTGGTCCTCAAGCTCCAGCAGGAACATCACATGGCATCCGTCGTGGTGACTCACGATCTGCACAGCGCGAAAACGATTGCGGACCGGCTGGCCCTGCTCAATCAGGGAAATGTGGTGATCGAAGGCAGCTTTGAAGAGCTTCAGAAGAGTGACATTGAGTTTGTCAGGGAATTTCTAAGGCATTCGTAGGAGGACATATGTCGAGAGCGGCGCGGTTAGGGGCTTTCATCGTTGCGACACTGGCCATACTGGTAGTCGGTGTCTTCATCATCGGGAGCAAGCAGTATCTTTTCAGCTCGACGTACCAGTTAAAAGCACAATTCGACAATGTGGTGGGCTTGGACGCTGGAGGTGATGTGCGGGTGGGCGGGGTTCACAGCGGAACGGTGCGCACCATCGTGTTGCCCCACAAGCCGGGCGAAAAGGTCACGGTAATCATGGATGTCGGCAAATCGACGCACGAGATCATCAAGCAAGACTCTGTGGCCACCATCGAAACGGAGGGTTTGTTGGGCAATCAGTTTCTGGCGATCTCGTTTGGATCGGCTGCATCAGGCGAAGTGCGGGATGGCGATATCATCGCCAGCCAGCCGCCACTCGAAATGTCGGCGTTGTTCCAAAAGACAAGCGCGATTCTGGATAGCAGCCAGCAAGCCATACAGAACACCACTCGGGCGACAGCGAATCTAGACTCGATCAGCGCCAAGATCGACAGAGGACAGGGAACTGCCGGGGCGCTGGTCAACGACAAACAGCTCTACAGCAACCTCGAACAGACGACGGGCGCCATGCGTGACACCATGGCGCAGGCGCAAGCCGGGGTTAACGACTTCCAGGAGAATATGGAAGCCATGAAGCACAATTTCTTCCTGCGCGGGTATTTTAAGAACCGCGGCTACGAAGACGCCTCGGAGCTGGCAAAGAATGAGATTGAAAGGCTGCCGCAAAGCACGCCGATCAAGGAGTTCACTTATTCATCGAAGCAGCTTTTCGATAAGCAAGATTCGGCCAAGCTGAAGAATCAGAAGTCTCTAACCGCCAGCGGCGAGTTCTTGGCCAATAACCAGTTCGCATTCGCAGTCGTCGTGGTGTCGGCTGGCATGGAAGGCGACACCCAGAAGGACTTGGTACTAACCCAAGCCCGGGCCATGGTTGTGCGGGAGTATCTGGTCGAGAACTTCGGATTTGATGATAGTCAGCTTAGAACCCTGGGAATGGGCAAGCAGACGGACGCGAAATCGGATACCGGCTGGGGTACGGTACAGATCTTCATTTACCCCACCGGGACCGAAATTCCGCCGAACAAGCAGATGGAATCGGGGGTCTCGCCGCACCCAACCTCAACTCAATCAGTTCAGGCTTCGACGACCGTAACGCCGAAATCACAGTAGGGCCGCGGAACGACCAATCCCGGCGGTGCTTGTGATCTGCCTCGATAGAGTGCTTGCTGGCTTCGGTTACGAGCCGGCCCGAGCTACGCTGCCTCAGGAGTCCGCATGGCGTCCATGTAGCTATCCATCGACTGGGTCAACTGCCTCTCGTCATAAATTAAGAAAGTATTGCTCAGTTGTTATTTTCAGAAATGTACAAACAACGCAGTCATTAAGAGTGTCAACGGGTCTGTTAGATCGAAGCTCGGTCATGGGTTAGCGGCGGAACACTGACCATTCGGACCCTCACCACCGCGGAACAAGACAAGTATTTAGCGCGTTTCAGGCCAGACTCATAAGAGCCCGGCCTTTTTCCGCACGCGACCATTACCTGACTTACCGCCCGACCTATCCTGTCAGCGCCAAGACTCTTCAATTTTCACTCAAACCTCTCGCCGAGTTAGCGGATTGATCCTCTTTTCAGAACAGAGAACTGCCGGGAAGCATGATGCTCGACCTGAGCATTTTTGATCAGACTTCAACATCTCCGTGATGAGAGAGTCTCAATCAGAACCATTTGCGAGCGAGACGGAATCGTCAGCTCCGCTTCCCGCGGAAACGCGATCTGCACCGCAACAGTGGCCGCAGTGCGGGCCTCTGAAGCTGGAAGAGAAGCAGCAGCAGAAAGAAGAGCCGAAGCGGGACGAGAAGCCGCCTCAGGAATGGCAGAGTTTCAGACTGGGCAGTTCGACGATGCCCGCAGAACACGAAGGAGGATCCCCATGACTCAAACCGTAGTGGAAAGAACGGCTCAACACATCGCCGAATCAGTTCAGCAGGCTTCTCGCGCAACGAGTGCGGTCGCCGATGCCATAGAGGATGGCGTCGGAGTAGTGAGACGGGCCGCAAAACAGGGCGGCGACGTTGCCGAAGAATTCCTGAATGACACAACTCAGCGCATCCAGCGACACCCTGTGCTAACTGTTGCAACCACATTTGCCGTAGGCTTCGCCGCAGGAGCGTTGATCGGCTGGATGATCAAACGAAGATAGCCACGCTACGCCTATGGCAGCCTAGGGAGGCAGCAGGAACGAGTCGGCTGTCCGGAATCGCCAACCCGAAGGGCTTGACGTGTCTCCTTCCAGGAATACTGTGAGGCACGGCTGATGAGGTTATTCACGCATGACTGCGAAACTTGCTACGCCAGGCGACTGCATTTTGGCTCGTGTCGCAGAAGCCGGTACCACCCGCGACGGCAGCATTGTTTCCAGCAGCGCCTGCGACCAACCGCAGGTTCAAAGCATGCAATTCGAGTGCGGATATCTTTCACCCTACTTCATCACTGACCCAGAACGCATGGAAGTTGCCTTCGACGACGCCTACATTCTCATTCACGAAAAAAAGATCAGTTCTAAGAAGGATCTGCTTCCGCTACTGGAGCAGATCACCAACATCGGCAAGCCGCTCCTCATAATCGCAGAGGATGTCGGGGCCGAGGTGCTGGCAGCTCTCGTCGTGAACAAGCTCCGGGGCCCGCTGCAAGTTGCGGCTGTCAGGGCGCCCGGCGTTCGGGATCAGTGCAAGGGCGTTTTGCAGGACATTGCCCTCCTCACTGGTGGCAAGGCCATCACCAGAGATCTCGACACCGAGCTGAAAGACATGCAGATGTCCGACCTCGGTCAGGCGAGAAAGATCACGATCGACAAGCACCACACCATAGTCGAAGGTGGGGCCAAGTACGACCGGATATCAGTGGCGGCACGGCCTTGATCTTTAACACGAAGGATGCTCGGCCAAATCAAACCTAAGCTGCGCAAACAGCCTTGGATTCTACGAGGCTGTCACCGCGCCCAGCTGAACTCCACATTGATGAAGGTATCGTTGCAACGCGCTGGGCTCTAGTCGTGCAGAACTACATTGAGCAGCGAGCTGTGGACCTTCAGACCGCCGTTGTAGTGAATAAATCCCAATTTCCTGAACCGGTTCATGAAGAAGCTAACCCGCGAGCGGGTCGTGCCGATCATCTCGGCCAGAGTTTCCTGACTGATCTTGGGGACAACGGTTTCGGGAATGCCTTCCTTGCCGAAATGAGCCAGCAACAGCAGAATCCGGGCGAGTCTCTTTTCACTGGAGTTGAAGAGGTGGTCAACTAAATCCTCTTCGTATCGGATGTTCCGCGCTAGCAGATACGCTGCGAATAGATCCGAAAAGACACTTCAAGCCCGAGGACGACAAACACGACGAGTAGGTCCAGTTGTTCTTGTGGGGTTGCCAGCAAATCCCGTGTGGCCAGCGTGAGCATTATTGCTCAGACCGTTCTAATCCTGATTTGCTATGGTCGATTCGACCTTACCGCGTCCCAAAGTTCTACCCGGACTTGTGCGCAAGACACGCCACTAAGCCGGAGATGGGGCGTAGAGGTCGCAGAAATGAGGCTGTCCCATGAAGAAAGTAATTTTCGTACTTGCGATGTTGGGTCTGGGCACGCTGTGCTGGGCAGGGTCGGCGCGGGAAGATGCCACCGCCCGGCTGGACAACGCCACCACAGTGTTACACGAAATTATGGGGATGCCTGACAAGGGAATCCCGGAAGAAGTGTTGGAGCATGCAAAGTGCGTGACGGTCATACCGCACATGGTCAAAGGCGGGCTTATCTTCGGCGCTAAGGGAGGCAAAGGCGTAGCCACCTGCCGCACGGCCGATGGCTGGAGTGCGCCCGCGTTCATCACGATTTCGGGTGGAAGCTGGGGTTTGCAGATCGGGGTAGAAGCGGTGGAC
>JADGNP010000273.1 GCA_017883425.1 Candidatus Sulfotelmatobacter sp.
TCGAGGTGCTGACGCAGCGCTTGCCGGTTGGGGATTCGCAGCGGAACGAGCCACCCGCCACGCCCAATGGAATTCCGCAACCGTTCCGGGAGATCATCGAAAACTGTCTGCGAATCGATCCTGCCAGGCGATGGACTGTCACCCAGATCGCCGATCGCCTCCAGCCTGGACAATCTGAGACTGCTTCTCAGGGGTCAGTTGCCGCTCTACCCACCACGCCAAAGGTGGCGCCCGGCCCGCCGCTAGCCGCGGAGGACCGAAAGAAATCTGCGAAGTGGCCGTATGCGATCGCGTTGGTAGCGGCAGTCTTGGTTGTGGTATTTCTGGTCGCACGACCCAAACCGCCAGCTTCTCTGCCTCCGGAGCAAACGTCCCAGGATCGTGATGCTTCGACCGCTGGCGGAGGAGCGAGCACAACAGCTTCCTCCTCCAGAGCCGCTGAGCCCGGTAAAGGCGCTTCCGAAGGCCGTGTTGTCGAGCGGGTGATCCCAAGGATCTCGCCGGGAGCCTTGCGTTCCATCACGGGCAAAATCCGGATACAGGTGAAGGTCAATGTGGATAAAGCGGGCAACGTGACCGAGGCGCGTCTGAAGTCACCCGGGCCGAGCAAGTATTTTGCGGCGCGGGCGCTTGAAGCTGCCCGCGGATGGAAGTTCAAGCCGGCGCTGGAGAAGGGTCAGCCGGTCGCGAGTCAGTGGATTGTGCAGTTCACGCTAAGCCGCCGCGCGATCGACGACTCTCTCGTCCGAATCGAGCCGTAGCTTCAGGACTTGTTTGCGGTCTCTAAGTCCACGGATTGAGAACCGCTTTAAGCAGCGGAAAATCTGAAACGTTGCGGGTCACCAGCGTCAGCTGATGGATTTCTGCGGTTGCCGCCAGGAAAGCATCCATTGCGCCTATCGGACGTCCCGCCGCCTCGCTGCGTGACACCGTCCTGCCCCAAGCCTCGGCCACGCTGGTGTCGACGGGCAAAATTCTGTTCTCAAATCGCAACGGCAATTCATGCTGTAGCCACCGCTCAAGCCGGCTTCGACGGCTTCCCGCCGCCATACGTTCCACGCCGTAGTGGAGCTCTGCTAACGAGACGACGCTGATGAAAATTCGATCCTCATCGGCCGCTTCCATCCAACCGATGAGACCGGGATTTGGCCGCGGCTTGACCCATTCCGAAACCGCGTTTGTATCCAGAAGAAAGTTCATACGCTAATCTTCCGGGGCCGTTCCTTGAGCCGACGGGTCTTCAGACCCGATTCTCGCAGGGGAGATTCCGCAAAGAATTCCGCCAAGTTGCCGACACGCTTTGTCTTTCGTTGCCATTCCTCCGCCCCAACCACCACAGCGGCCGTGCGGCCATTCCGAGTAATGGTCTGCGGCCCCTCGGACATTGCCCGCTCGATGATTTCACTGAATTTTGCCTTGGCTTCAGCCACGGTCCAGCTTTGCGAACTCATAACGAATCCCTCCAAGCCCATAATGGTCATCATGGTCATTATAGTCATAACCGAAATGCACCGCAAGATTCGTCCTGAGCAAAGGAATTCCTAACCACAGGAGACACAGAGGAACACAGGCGAAAGGTCTTGATTCGCGATCGATTTGATACCAGGTTAAAGAAGTCCCCTGTGTACCCCTGTGTCCTCTGTGGTGAAGGGTTTCGCTCGGCTGCTAGGGTTTGCTGCCGGTGGTCATTTGGCGGCGCGCTTCTTCGCAAGCCTGCTGCGGATCGCGTCCGGTGACTTGCTTGTACCAGGCGGGGTGGAAGGTCCAGGCCCAGGCTTCGCTTACTGCGCCGCGAATCATCGACTGGAAGGTGCCCGGCTGGCCGAATGTGCTCTCATAGATGTGGATGAAGATTCCACCGAGCATGATGAGGGCGGAGATGTCGTGCACGACATAGCTGATGGCGACAGTGATTCTTCCGAAAGTTCTTGCGCCCGCCCACAGGATGATGCCGGTGATCAGGTAGGCGATGCAACCGCCGACGATCTCCCAGAACTGAATTTTCTGTCCGGCGTTAAAGAAGCCGGTGTCGGGCGGATCCATCTTCGCTTCGCCGCTGACGATCTTCCGCATGTTGCGCGTCCAGTTGGAATCGGCTGCGGTCCAGATCATGGGTTGGAGCCAATTCAGGGCCTGGAATCCGAAGAAGAAGACGAAGCCAATGCCGAACCATGGGTGCATGACGCGGCTAAGTGGTCCGCCGCCGAAGAAGGGAGTGAACCAGCGGAAGAGCCACGGGAGATAGACGGCGAAGCCGGTGAAGAGCGCGAGGAAGAAAAAGAGCGCGACCGTCCAGTGGAGCACGCGCGTGTACACCGGATGGCGCAGCAACTCTCCACGATAGACGGTGGTGTGGCCCACGGACTCGAAACTTGCACGAGCCTTGTTGTCGAAACGCTGGACCGCGCTAGACGTTTGCGTTGGCATCGGCGCCATCCTTTGCCGGCGGTTCCGGTTGCGTCCGGCGCGGGCCGGAGGTTACGTAGTGCGCGACCACGCCGAGAAAACCGAACAAGGCGAAGGTTCCGAGCACGGGCTTGAAAAGCCACTTCCACACCGTGTAGCTCCACGGGATCTGCGGGTTTTTCGGCAGGTCGCCGTAACGCTCGGGATCGGTGGCGTCGTGGAGTACGTAGATCACGTGGGTTCCGCCGACAGATTGCGGATCGTAGACGCCAGCGTTCTGCATGCCGAAATTTTCTCGTAGTTGTTTCGCGCGCTCCTCGGCGATGAATTTCATGTCGTCTTTGGTGCCGAACTTGAGGCAGCCGGTAGGACACGCCTTGATGCATGCGGGCTCGAGACCCTCACCAACGCGGTCGGAGCAGAGTGTGCACTTGTACACGCGCTTGGTTTCGGGATTGAAGCGCGGAATATTGAAGGGACAACCGGAAACGCAGAATTCGCAACCGATGCAGTTTTCCTGGTTAAAGTCGACGATGCCGTTGGCGTACTTCACGATGGCGCCGTCGGCGGGGCAGGCGTGCAGGCAGCCGGGGTCGGCGCAGTGCATGCACTGATCCTTGCGCATCAGCCACTGGATCGTGCCGTCCTGGTTCTGGTGTTCATTGAACTTGATAAGGTTCCAGAAATTCCAGCGCGTCTCCGGCATGGTCTGGTAGGTGTTGTCGAAGGTGGTCGGGGAGAACGGCAAGTCGTTCCACTCGGCGCACGCTACTTCGCACGCTTTGCAGCCGATGCAAGTAGTGGTGTCGACCAGTTTGCAGACTTCGAGGTCGCGCTGCATGCCCTGGCCAGGAGAAGGGCCAGTATGCGCCGAGATCATTTCGGCTTGTAGCGTTCTGCGGTCTGCCATCTCCTATCCTCGGTCTTGATCTGAAAATCTCTCTTACCGGTCCTGCTGGTGGAGAGCCGGGCGCCCCGCCCGGCTCTCCACTAAACCTTCTCGATCTTCACGAGAAAACCCTTAAATTCCGGGGTGAATGCGTTCGGATCGATGACGGTCGGTGTCAGTTGATTCGCCAAGGTCTTAGCGGTTCTGCCTTCATCTTCCACAATGCCGCGGAAGCCCCAGTGAATGGGGATGCCGATCTGGAACGTCTCCTTGCCGTCGATCTTCATGGGCCGGATGCGGCGAGTGACCATGGCTTTCGCAATGTAGTGACCGCGCGCGCTGGTGACTTTTACCTTTTCGCCGCCGCGAATGCCCATGCGGTCCGCCAGTTCCGCCGGGACTTCGACGAATGGCTCGGGCACAAGCTGGACGTTCATCGGATTATTTTTTGTCCAGTAGTGGTAGTGCTCGGTCAGGCGGTAGGTGGTGCAGATAACGTTGAATCCCTGATCCACCGTCCCGTACTTGTCCATGTCGGTCTTATAAGATCGCGCAATCGGATTACTGGACTGATTGGGATGGAGCGGATTGAGGAGCGGACTTTCGAATGGCTCGTAATGTTCCGGGAACGGGCCATCCGCCATTCCTGCCAGTGGCACGAATAAACGACCGATGCCTTCGGGATTCATGATGAACGGTCCCATATGATCTTTGGGCGGGGAATCTGCCTTGAAATCGGGCACGTCAACACCGGCCCAAATTTGCTTCGATTCGTCCCACCAAATCTGGCGACGCGAAGGATCGTAGGGCTTGCCGTCGACATCGCAGGAGGCGCGGTTGTAGAGCACGCGGCGATTCGCCGGCCACGACCAGGCCCAGTTGGGATAGATGCCGAGGCCGGATGGATCTTCGGTACCGCGACGCTGAATCATCGCCCCGGCTTCGGTCCATGATCCGCAATAGAGCCAGTTTCCAGCGAGCGTCGTGCCGTCGTCCTTGAGCCAGGCAAAGCCCGGGAGTTGCTGGCCGGCCTTGATGGTCGTGTTCGTTTTCGGGTCGGTAATATCGGCAAGGGCTTTGCCGTTGATCTCTTTTGCGACCTCGGCGAGCGACGGATTGTAAGGGTTCGTGTAGGCGAACGATGCGTTCAGTATGGGATCAGGGAACTTGCCGCCATCTTTTTTATAAAGATCGCGAACCTTCAAGAAGATGGTTGCGAGGATTTCCTGGTCGAGCCGCGCCTGCCCGGGCGGCGGCACCGCTACGTTCTTCCATTGCAGCCAGCGCGCAGAGTTCACGAAGGTGCCGTCTTTTTCCGCGAAGCCCGCGCCCGGCAACCGGTAGACGGTTGTATTGATCTTCTTCATGTCGTCCGCGGAGATACCCGGGGCGCGCCAGAATTCACTGGTCTCGTCGGGATAGATCTCGCAAACCACCAGCCAGTCGGCCTTTTTCAGGGCATCGATATTCTTGTTCGAATCGGGGCCGATCATCACGCCGTTCATGCCGAAGGCGAAGATGCCTTTGATCTTGCCCTCGTACATGTCGTTCCAGATATTCACCCAGGAATAGTTACGGTCGATCTTCGGCAGATAGTTGAACGCAAAATCGTTTTCTTTCGTGGCAGCCGGTCCGTAGAGCGCCTTCAATAACGAGACAGCAAACTTCGATGTGTTGGACCAGTAATTAAATGAATCCCACGGATCGGGCTTCGAGACGAGCGGCGTGCTTCGCTTCAGATAAGTGGCGAGGTCGACGTCGGCGGGATTGGGCATCTTCAGGTAGCCGGGAAGAATATCGAAAATTCCCGCCATATCGGTCGCGCCCTGAATGTTGGAGTGGCCGCGGAGGGCGTTGACTCCTCCGCCAGCGCGGCCGATGTTACCCAGTAATAATTGAATGACGCAGGCGGTGCGAATGATCTGTGTGCCGAAGCTATGCTGCGTCCATCCCACTGCGTAAATAATGGTGGCGACTTTCTTCATGTCGCCGTCTTTGCGAACCGAAGTGAATAGGTCCGCGGCCTTAAGAAACTGATCTTGCGGAATACCCGTGATGCGCTCCACCATCTCGGGCGTGTAACGTTCGTATTGCTTCTTTAGCAATTGAAAAACACAGCGTGGATGCTGCAGAGAGAGGTCGAACGCGATCTTGCCCGGAAGCAAGGCAGGAGCGCCTGCGCCAGCAGCCGCTCCAACTGGCCCACCGGCCTGATGTCCCAGCCCAAGCCCAGTGTCGCTGGTTTTTTGTTGCGGACCAGATCCGCTCCCCGAAATGTGCGGACTACCCGAATTTGCGGCTGCTTGTGTGGTGGAAGCTTGTGTGGCGACGGGGCTCTGCCCCGTCCCGCCAGGCGCCGCACCCGCAGTCGACGACTGTGTTGCCGACGCAGAGTGCATCACCGCACCACCGACTACAGGCTTGCCGGTAAGATCTCCGCCTTCTTCATAATTCCAGGTGGATTTGTCGTACACCTTTTTCTGCGGATCGAAACCGGAGAACAGCCCGTCGTCGGGGAGCTCAAACCCTTCCTTGATGATGAAGGAAGCGTTCGTGTAATTGACGAGATAGTCCTTGGCGATGCGATTGTTGGCGATGGCGTAATTGATCAGACCGCCGAGGAAGGCGATGTCTGCGCCAGCGCGGATCTGTACGTACATATCCGCGTTGGCGGCGGTGCGGGTCAGGCGCGGATCGACGACGATGGTTTTCGCGTTACGGTGAATCTTGGCTTCGATCGCCCACTTGAAGCCGCAAGGGTGGTTCTCGGCAGGATTGCCGCCCATGATCAACATCATGTCTGTGTTCTTGATGTCGATCCAGCCATTGGTCATCGCACCGCGTCCGAATGTGGGCCCCAAACTGGAGACCGTGGGGCCGTGTCAAACGCGGGCCTGGTTTTCCAGGTAGCAGACCCCCAGGCTGCGCATACTTTTTACGACGAGGTAATTAAATTCGTTAGTATCGGTGCAGCCGCCGGTGAAGGCCATGCCTTCGCAGCGATTGACGGTTCGGCCCTGCGCATCCTTCTCTAGGAACGTATCGTCGCGCGTTTTCTTCACGCGCTGCGCGATCTCGGTGTAGGCCTGGTCCCACGAAATGTCTTCCCAGTGATCGGATCCCGGACGCCGCACTTGAGGTTTCAGCAGGCGGCGGTCGTTGACAATGTCCTGCTCCAGCGACGATCCCTTGGGACAGAGCGTGCCGCGGTTGATGGGGTGGTCGGGATCGCCCTCGACGTGCACGACCTGCGGGATCGCGTTCTTGGCCTTGTCGCCCAGGGTGTAGATGATCACGCCACAACTGACGGAACAATAAGGACAGGTGCTACGCGTCTCGCTGGCTCGGGAAATCTTGAGGGACTGGGTCTGGGCGTAAACCGGAGTCAGATCAAAGCCGAGGGCCGAGAAGCCGGCGCCGCCAAGCACGGTGCCTTTGAGAAAGGTTCTGCGAGAGAACTCCATCTTGTAGCCCCCGTGCTGCACTGTCCAGAAAGGTACGGAGGTGAATGGTTGCAGACGCCGCGACAGCGTCCAGCTTGTGCTGCTCGAACGCGGAGAACTATAACTCCAGTCCCTCTGGATCGTCAATCAGCAAAAAGAGTTCTTCATCAGGACAGCCCAGCATCCGGCATTGCGCGGCGGGAGAGAGAGACTGATAATCGGGCAATGGCGCAGAGCGAATGGCGGCGGCGGATTGCACGGGCGGAGGAGCTTGGCGCCCGGTACACCTTTGCGGCGGAAATCCTGCGCTTTTATGTGGTCATCGCGCGCTTTCAGGAAGATTTCAACGGGGAACTCGGCAAATCGCTCGGAAGATCGAGTGCTGGAGTTGGTGGTATGGCATCAGACTCCGAGCCCTTTGCGCGGCCGCTCCCAGCAGAACTGACGGGCCGATTCAGGGCATTTCTGTCGGTGGTCGAACGGAACGGTCCGGGTCCGCTTCGGGAAGCTGCGCGCGAGTTGCGGGACGGCGGTGAAGATTCACATTTCCAATTGCTGACGGTTTTCTGGAATGGGAGCGAGACCGGGGCGCTGCCGCCGGGTCCTAACGATTTTTTCGCGCGCGCCTTTCTCCAGCCTTACGCGGCAGCCATTCGTTCACGGTCAGGTATGCGCTGGAGCGGGCCGAC
>JADGNP010000022.1 GCA_017883425.1 Candidatus Sulfotelmatobacter sp.
TACCAGAAAATCAATACCGGATTCGACTTGCCACGCGACCAGACTGCGCAGGGCGGCGTCGTCGATGGAGCCATCCTGATGGAAGGGAGTTACGAGGGCAGTGCCACAGCCACGGAGTTGCATAGGAATAAGATAGCGCGAATGAGCGCGGAGGGAAAACTCGGGGGGGGAAGTTCACTCGGGGGGAGAGTTCACAACCAGTCGAGCTTCGCTCGACCCTTCGGCTTCGCTCAGGGCAAGCTAGCCGAGGGCGGCTGTCCCCACATGGGGATTGCTAGAGTTCCCGCCACACATCCTTGAAATCGTAAAAGCCTTTTTTGCCTGCCAGCCACTCAGCCGCTCTGACGGCGCCTTCGGCGAAGCCGCGGCGGGATTTGGCGTCGTGGCAGAGATAAATCCGGTCTGCGGAGGATTCGAGTACGACTTCGTGCAGGCCGACCACGTCGCCTTCGCGAAAGGATGTGATCTCGAGATCTTCGCTCTGGCCGCTGGCTTCGCGGATTACATTCTGGATCGCGATGGCCGTGCCGGAGGGAGCGTCTTTCTTGTGGACGTGGTGGCGCTCGAAAATCTGGCCGGAGTAATCGTGGCGCAGGGCTGCGGCAGCGGCGCGGGCGACGTCGAAGAAGAGATTCACACCGACCGAGAAGTTCGCGGCGTAGACGAATCCTGTGCCGTGCTGCTCGACCAGGTTGCGGACGCGGTCTAGTTCCTTGTACCAGCCGGTGGTGCCGACGACCATGTTCTTGCCGGCTTTGACGCAGGCTTCGATGTTGGCGAGGACGCAGTGTGGCGTGGTGAAATCAATGACGGCTTCGATATCACGAAGGTTTTCTACGGTGAGCGCGGCGCCGGCCGCGTTCTCTTTGGCGCCCGCGACGCGGATGTGGTGCTTGCGCTCGGCGGCCACTTCCGCCACCAGAGAGCCCGTTTTGCCGCGGCCTAGGATCAGCAATCTCATACTTACAGAAAAGCTTTTAACCGCTAAGGTCGCTAAGAAAAGCCGCGGAGGACGCTAAGAAACCCTTTGCGAATTTTGCGTCTACTCTGCGTTCTTTGCGGTCTAGGGCTGTGCTCCTTGCTTACGCAAATACTTCCGGGTCCAGTTCCGAGAAAAACGTTTTGTGCAGGCGCCGGATCACGTCGGGGACTTCGTCTTCTTCAATCACGAAGGTCAGGTTGATTTCCGAGGCGCCTTGCGAAATCATGCGAATCTTTTTGTCGGCGAGCTCGCGAAAGACCAGCGCCGCAATTCCGGGCGTGTCGCGCAGGTTCTCGCCGACCAGACAGACGATGGCTTTGCGGCCTTCGTATTTTACGTCGGCCAGCTTGGCGAGATCGGCGGCCAGGGCGGGGATCGCCTGATTGGAATCGACTGTCAGGGAAACACTGACTTCGGAGGTGGAGACCACATCGACGGAGACTTTGTGGCGGTCGAAGGCCTCGAAGATGGAGCGCAGGAATCCGTGGGCGAGAAGCATGCGGGGAGCGGCCACGTCGACGATGGTGATGCGCTTCTTGGCGGCGATGGCTTTGAAGATGTTCTTGCCATGCGGGGCGCGCGTGGCGATGCGGGTGCCTTCGCAGGAGGGATTGCGCGAATTCAGCACGTAGACGGGAATATTTTTCTGGATGGCGGGCAGCACCGTCGCCGGGTGCAGGACCTTCGCTCCGAAATAGGCGAGTTCCGCAGCCTCATCGAAGCTGATGACCTTGATCCGCCGCGCCTCGGGACAGATGCGGGGATCGGTGGTGAGAATGCCGTCGACATCGGTCCAGATCTCGATGCGGTCGGCGCCCAGGCCGGCGCCGATGATGGCGGCGGAAAAATCCGACCCGCCTCGCCCGATGGTGGTGGTGATGCCGGCACGATTGGCTCCGATGAAACCGCCCATCACCGGCACCTGGCCAGCCTGCAGCAAAGGCTGCACTTTTTCCTGAAGCTTGGCGTTGGTTTCCTCGTACAGCGGGACCGCCTGCATGTAGTTGCTGTCGGTGACCAGGACATCGCGGGAGTCGACGTGGGCTCCGTTAAGGCCGCGTGCGGTGAATGCGGCGGTGACAATTTTGCTGGACAGCATCTCGCCGAAGGCGGCGACGTGGTCGGTGGTGCGGGGCGTGATTTCGCCGACGGCGGAAATTCCTCGGAGGAGTTCGTCGAGCGCTTCGAAATCGGCGCCGAGTTCGGAGTGGAATTCGGTGAAAAGGGCCGTTCCCAGCAGTTCGCTGGCGGTATTGTAGTGACGTTCCTGGAGCGAGCGGCAGAGTTTGAGCGCAGTCTTACGCTCGCCCGCGCCGGCGGCCTTCGCCATGGTCAGCAAAGTGTCGGTGACCTTGGCCATGGCGCTGACCACGACGACGGGCTTCTGCGGCAGGCGTCCCTCGACGATGGAGGCGACGCGGTCGATGGCCTTGGCGTCTTCCACGGACGTGCCGCCGAACTTCATGACGATCATCGGCGTGACTTCCTGGAGAGAGTGGCTCTCGGCGACTGCAGGAAAATCGAGCAACGCGCCTCAGGGGCTAAACAGTTTGCTGAAAAATTCATTTGCTGTCTGGTTGGCGTTCCGCAGCGGCTGAAGCCGACACTGATTTTGCGGCATTTACGGCATCGCTGAAGCGGTGCCCTGATACGAATCGTGAGTTCTTCAGAAGACCGTAAAGCCCACAGCGACAAGGCGGCCTTGATCGCAGCGCTAAAAGAGTCCGTGTGCGAACTACTCTTTCGCCCCTCTGGAGCTTGCCCATTTTCCAGTTCTCCCCACGGCTTGCGCGGTGGGCTGCATTCTGACGCCGCTTCGCGGCTAAAACCTGGACCGTCGTTCCACCGTGCTGCGGAAATTCTAGTTCGCGCACAGCCTCTAAAAGCGCTGCGCCACCCCAAATCTAAGTTTTTCCTTAGCCTGCCAGGAAGGCGCCCCGGATGGTGCGCCCTACTTGGGTTAGGCCAAGCGCCTGCGCGCGCGAGACACGCCCGCGACAGCCGCCGGGACGGCGGCGCTATGATCGACGGCGCCGGGATCGAGCCGTTGCGACTCTCCGCCCGCGACATCATCCCAGGTAGCCCTTGGCTTTCAGCAGTTCGGCGTTGAGCACGGCGGCGCCGGCGGCTCCGCGGATAGTGTTGTGCGAGAGCACGGTGAATTTCCAGTCGAGTACGCCGCAGGGGCGAAGACGTCCGACGGCGGTGGTCATGCCGGCGCCCATGTCGACGTCGAAGCGGGGCTGGGGACGGTCGGCGGCCTCGAGATAGACGATGGGGCGTTCCGGAGCGCTGGGCAGTTTTAACTCCTGCGGCTCGCTGCGATAGCTGTTCCAGGCGGCGATGATTTCCTGCGGCTTGGCTTTGGTCTTCAGGCGGATGGAAACCGATTCGGTGTGTCCATCTTCAACGGCGACGCGGTTGCATTGCGCGCTCATGGCGAATGCGCCGGGAATCACTCTGGAGCCGTTGAGCTGGCCGAGCAGCTTCTTGGTCTCCTCTTCCATCTTTTCTTCTTCGTTGCGGATGTAGGGGATGACATTGCCGAGGATGTCGAGCGAGGCCACGCCGGGATATCCCGCGCCGCTGATGGCCTGCATGGTTACGACCATGACGGTCTCGAGACCAAACTGCTGGTGAAGCGGCGCCAGAGCCAGCACGAGACCGATCGCCGAGCAGTTGGGATTGGTGACGACGTAGCCGCCGGATTTCTTGCGCCAGGCCTGCCCGTCGATCAACTGGATGTGTCCGGCGTTAACCTCGGGGATGACGAGCGGCACGTCTTCCTGCATGCGGAGTGCGCTGGAGTTCGAGACCACGGCGCAGCCGGCGTCGGCAAAGCGGGGTTCGAGTTCCGCTGCGATGGAAGCGTCGAGGGCGGCAAAAATAACTTTGGGTGCGCCTTGGGGAGTGGCGGGCGAAACGGCCATCCCGGCAACCGCGGACGGAATCGGGGTCTTGAGGCGCCAGCGCGCTGCCTCGGCGTAGACCTTGCCTTCAGAACGGTCGGACGCGGCCAACCAGGCCACTTCGAACCACGGGTGGTGCTCCAGCATCTGGATGAATCTTTGTCCCACGACGCCGGTGGCGCCCAGGATACCAATAGGAATTTTGCGGTTCATAGAATACTTGGAATTCTATAACAGTCGAGGAAAGCAGATTTCTCCACCCCTGGCATTCGGGGGTCGGAATGACAACACCAGCTTCCAATGCGAGCGCGGGAGTCCGCAAGTAGCGAAAGGAGGACGGCCTCCGTTCCGGACTCCGCGTGGTGTTCTGTCCTCAGTCAAGGCGGGATTCGGGACACTGGAGGACTTGCTTCCATCTGCCGATGGGAGAGTCTGGAGGGATTTCACATGCCCGAGCTACGGCAGAACTTCTTTACCAAGGAATGGGTCATCATCGCCACCGAACGGGCCAAGCGGCCGGAGGATTTGGCCACCCATCGCGTGGTGGAGCCGGTACCGGCGTTTGTCGAAAGCTGTCCCTTTTGTCCCGGGAACGAAAGCAAGACGCCGCCGGAGGTGCTGCGGTTTCCCGCGAGCGGCGAGCCCTGGGCGGTGCGCGTGATCCCCAACAAATTCGCGGCGTTGTCGAGCGATGTGCAGCCGACGCGCAGCCTGCAGCACTTGCGGCGGCGCATTGAAGGTTTCGGCTTTCACGAAGTGATCATCGACAGCCCGGACCACTCCCGCTACATGGGGCTGTTGTCCGATGCGCACGTGGCCAGCATCCTGCGCGTCTACAAAGAGCGTTATAACGCACTGAGCCTTGACCATCGGGTGAACCACATTACGATTTTCAAGAACCACGGGGCGGATGCGGGAGCGAGCCTGCAGCATCCGCACTCGCAGCTGATTGCGACGCCGGTGATCCCGAGCCAGGTGAGGCACCGCTTGCACGAGGCGCTGCGCCACTATGACGACGTGGGAGAATGCATGTTCTGCCACATGGTGGAGCGCGAGATCGAAGACCAGACGCGCATTGTGCTCAAAAGCGAGCGCTTCGTGGCGATGGAAGTGTTTGCCTCTGCCACGCCGTTTGCCACGCACATTTTTCCGCTGCGCCATATGGCCAGCTTCGGGGACATCTCCGAAATGGAGGTGAACGACCTGGCGCGCGTTCTGCGGGCTCTGCTGGCGAAGATCTACGTGGGACTGGAGAATCCTGATTTGAACTTCACCGTGCGCAGCGGCCCGGCAGAATACGCCGGGGCGCGGCACTTTCACTGGTATGTCAGCGTGATCCCACGGCTGACGCGCGTGGCGGGCTTTGAGCTGGGGTCGGGAATGTTCATCAACACGGTTCTGCCGGAGGCCGCGGCGGAGTTCTTGCGTAAAGTGGCGGTGGACAAGGTGGCGGGAGCGGGGGCGGGACAGTAGTGGAGAACGGGGAGTCGGCAGGGAGCAGAGGGGAAGGGTGCGCGTGGAAACCGTGCCGCCCACTCGCTCAGGGCAGCCTCTTCGGAGGCTTTGTGCCAGAGCTTTTCTTTCGCCCCTACGGGGCTTGCTCATTTCCCACTTGTCTACCCCACGTCTTGCGACGTGGGCTGCATTCTTTCGCCGCTTCGCGGCTGGAGTTGGTGGGTTCGAACCATAGGTTTCCGGGGAGCGCTGGTTCTGACACAGACTCGTCACAACCGCGAAATCTCAAAGTGGTGGTGATCGCTGTGGTGTAGAGCGGGCATCTCGGCGGCTCCGCGGGCGAGACGCCCGCGGGACAGCTGGCCAGAGGCCGGCGCTACAAAGTGTGTCGCCACGTCGCCAGAATTGCGAGGGTCCTACGGGCGGCGGGTTTCCTGGCCTCGGAACGGAATTTCCGTTAGGGGACCGAACTTTTTCTTCTCGGCATACAGGCGCCAGCGGCGGAAGACGATGCGCAGGCTGGCCATTACAGGAATGGAAAGGTAGATGCCCAGGATGCCGGCGACTTCGCCTCCGGCCATCACACCGAAGATCGCGGCCAGGGGATGCAGTTCCATGCTCTCGCCCATGATGCGGGGAGAAGAAACGTAATCCTGGAGCAGGCGCCAGATCCCGAGAAAAATGATCAGGATCAGCCAGTGTTTGTAGCTCATCAGCAGGGCCACGCTCACAATGGTCAGGGCGCCGGCCAGCGGGCCGATCACAGGAATGAATTCCAGCAGCCCTCCAATGGTGCCGAGAACCAGGGCATAGGGAACCCGCATCAGACCCAGAAACGCGGAATACATGAGCAGCGTCAGCGCGGCCAGGGTCAGTTGTGCGCGGATGAAGTGGGCGAGCATCTGGTTCAAATCGTTGAGCACGTTCTCCAGAAACTCACGCTGCGGCCGCGACTGGATGGTCGAAAGCAGGAAGTCGCTGAAGGCGCGGCCATCCTTCAGGAAGAAGATGGACAACAGCGGTACTACAATGAGCAGCCAGGCTTGTTTGGCGACATCGGCAACGCGCAGCCCAATCCGCTGCGCCAGTTGCGTGATGTCGTCCTGGTGGCTGACCAGAAAGGACTGCACTAATTCCGTGGTGGCGCGGTTCCAGCGGTGCTGTTGCCGTAGTTGCTCCGTGATCTCGCCCGAATTAAGCCGCGACAACATGTCGGGGATGGATTGTCCCAACCGTGCTCCCTCGCGGGTCACGCTTGGACCTACCAACACGAAGAACACTATGACGAATGCCAGCAGCAGCGTGTAGATCACTGCGATGGCCAGCGAACGGCTCTTCAGCACTTTTTCCAGGGAGTTCACCAGCGGGCTCATCAGGTAAGCGAAGAAGATGGCGAACAAAAAGGCAATCAGAGTGGCGCGGGCCACATAGAGAAATCCCAGCCCCAGCGCGAAGAGCAGCACCGTGACCAGAGCCCGCGCGGTTCGTGAGTCAGTCAGCGACAATAAGTTTTCCAGGGTGCACTCGATTCTGCCGCCGGGCAGGCACCGCTTAGTCCCGGACTACCTCTGTGTTATCGGCAGGAATCGCCACTCGCATCAGCTTGAAATGGTCGTGATCGTCCACCCAAAGGGCCCAGTCGAACTGGTCTCCATGAAGGTTCAATCGCAGCAGTTCGCGCTCAACGCCGCGGATCGCGACCTTCTCTTTTCCTACGAGTTCCATGCGGACGCTCATCGAAGTACGGTCCTGAGGCACGAGCGTGCCGAAGTCCGCCGGCTCGCAGTGCCGATGGCCGTTCTCGTCCTTGCAGGGCGCGACCGCCAGATACTTCCAGGCCAGAACTTCCCGATGCACGAAGAAATTGTTGTCCAGAATGGGGGAACTGCTGGGCAACAGGAAGGCCTGCTCGGCGGGTTTGGCCGAGGTGGAGGTGGTGATCCTCTCCTTCAGAAAATCGTTGTCGGGAAACACGGAAAGGGAACCACCGGAAGACTGGCTCCATTCGTAGCGCAGCAACTCGCCGCTGGAACTGAGTTCCAAGTCCGATTTCTGGCTGATGGAATCACCTCCGACCGTTTCCTTGAGCTGCGATTTGATGATGCTGTTTCCGTTTTGCTGCTCAATGTGGAAGGTCTCAGTGGCGACCCGCTGGCCCTTGACGAAGACGCCGAACGAGCCGGAGTCGACGGTCTGCGTGGGCTCGGGTTTTGCCTTGTCCTTCTTGTCCGCTGCCTGTGCCCCGGCGAGGGCCGCAAGGGAAGAGGCCAAAATGAGGGCCAGGGCTCGGCGCATTGGTGTCTCGAACTTCACTCGACTTCTCCTTGTTCGGTGCGTATCGCGATTTCTTTCAAGCCCAGCGTTTTCGCAATCTCGGCCACAATCGTTTCCACCGGGCGGCCGCCCGTTTGAATCTTCAGAGACGCCTTCGAGTAGCTTCTGCGCCGAGTCTCGTAAAGCTTGCGAAACTGCTCCATGCCGCGGAGCAACGGACGTTCTGCCCCGGTTTCACTGGCCTGCGTGCAACAGCGCTGCCACAATTCTTCGACCGGAGCGTCCAGAAAAACCGTTGGTACGCTGGACGCCTTCAGCAGGGCCACGTTCTCTCTCTGTACGAAGGCACCGCCGCCCAAGGCTACGATTCGGGCGCCTCCACCCTGCAGTTCCTGGAGCACGTGTTGCAAGGCTGCGTGTTCGGCCCGACGGAACTCGGATTCTCCCGAATCCCGGAAAATCTCCGCCACAGTACGCCCTTCGCGGGCCGCGATGCGGTCGTCGAGATCTTCAAAGATCCAATGCAACCGCTGGCCGAGAGCATGGCCAACGCTGCTTTTCCCGGCTCCCATGAAGCCGACCAGGAAAACAGAGTTGCCGGGAAGACTGGCGGGCACCGCGGTCGGCCGTTTGGGCCGCACACGTATGCGTCGCCTCGTGTTCACGCTTTTGCCAGAACCCTTCTTCAAACGATCCGGGTTTCCGTGGTTATTTTGCGGTGCGTTTTCTGAGGTGGATTTTACCACTGAAGCTGCGCAGCACCACGGTCGATGACACCGCGGCTCTGCCCATGGTACCCCAGAAGGCACTTCCCTCTTTGATGACGAACCAGGTGTGCGTTTTGGGTTGGAGAGGAATGTCGTCGTGCACTTCACCGCGCACGGAGCGTGCACTCACGTCGGCCGAAGTGGACTCGGGCACGGTCGCTTCGATGTTTCCGCTGTGGCTGGTGAGGCGGTATTCGCCCCGGTCGCCAAAGTCGCCGACGTAGTTGATGCGGCCACTGGTCGAAATCACCTGTACTAAGGGTCCAGTGACCCCGTTAAGGGTCACTTCGCCGCTCAAGGAGTCGATTTCCACGTGGCCGTCCTGCACATTGGTGAGAGTGACAGGACCATTCAGCGTTTTCACGTGCACGTGGCCGCCGGTAATGTCGCGGATCTCCACGGTGGCGGCGGCGCCTTCCAAAGTGACATCGCCGTGAAGTCTTTCGGCGCGCAGAGGGCCGGTGCTGGAGTGCAGCGTGATGCTGGCATCGGCGGGCACCAGGATTTCGTAATCCACGCGTCCGGATTGCGCATCGGCGCCGGGCAGCGGATGGGATTGGATCTCGACTCGATTGCCGACCAGATCGCTGTCAACCTCGACTTTGTCGGAAGAGAGCACGGCACTGATCACCACGAAGTTGCCAGTCGATGGTTTGACCGAGATCGAGCCGTAGGGATTGTTGACCGAGACTCGGGCCTTGGGTCCGACGTTAAAGCGATAGTCCTTGTGGGTTTCGGCGACCAGCGTCCCGGCCAGCATCGCGCCGACGACTACAAGTTGGATTGTGCGCCCGCTCATAAGATTCCTCGAATGCCCCTGTCGGTCCGCGCAGCGCCAGGCTGGCCGGCCGAGAAATGCCTACATTACGGCAAAGACCGATCCATGGCCAGATCGAAAAGCATGGCCTTTTCCTGATAAGCCTCCAGCAGCGAACGGCGAGCTTCCTCATCGTTCGGGTTGGCGGCGACCACGCTTTTTGCGTCCTGAATGTAGTCGTTGACGTGCCGGAGGTCGTCTGTGTACTGCGCCTGCATAGCGGGTGACAGTTGGGCTACTTCCTGCAACAGATCGTCATCGTTCAGGCCCGCAATGGCCAGATCGGAAACGGCGGCGGCCGGCGCGGTATGGCTCGCGAGTTGCTGGGACAGCGAATGCTGGCGAACATAAACGCCCACGGTGATCAGCAGAACAGCGGCTGCGGGGACCATCCAGCGCGCCCACGCCCAGCGGCTGCTGAGTGAAGGCAGAAGGGAACGGCTCGCACGCTGAGGGCGAATCAATCCCTCCTGCCGCAATGCAATTTCGATGGAATTCCAAACGCGGGGACTGGGTTCCTCCGCCGCGCGCAGTTCGATCGCCGCGGAAGCAATGAGGTTTAATTCCGCGACCAGAGCTGCGCACTCCGGACAAGTCTTCAGATGAGCCCGCTGTTCGGTACTTCTGGCGTCTTCGATCTCCGCCAGGCTCGCTTGCAACTCAACGCAATTCATACCGCTCTCCCCAAGCCTCTGCTGAATCAATGTACTGGCAATTCCAATCAGCTTGCAGCGTTGTGCCTCGGCCAAGGTTACTGCCGTGTCCAGTCTGCGCCGGATCACTTCACTCATCCAACTCTACTGCTCTCGCGCCGCTCAGGATTTGTTGGCCTTTTCGGCTCGATTCATCTTGAGCAGATCGCGCAGCTTCATACGCGCTTTGTGGAGCTGCGACTTGCTATTGCCGATCGAGCAACCCACGATGGTCGCGATTTCATTATGTTCGTAACCTTCGACATCGTGAAGAACAAAAATCGTGCGGTAGCCGGGAGGGAGATCGTCCACTGCCTTCTGCAACTGCAGCCGGTCAATGGATCCGGCCAACGCCAAATCTTCTGCCCCGAAATCTTTCTTCGGCGTATCTTCTTCGCCCTGGGTGGTTTCTTCCAGAGAAACCACCGGGAGGCTCTTTCTTCTCAACTGCATCAGCACCACGTTCACCGACAGCCGGTGCAGCCAGGTCGAAAACGCCGATTCGCCGCGAAACGTTCCAATCTTGCGGTAGAGCTGCAGGAACGCTTCCTGGGTCAAATCTTCGGCTTCGGCAGTGTTCGCCGTCATGCGCAGACAGAGCGAGTACACGCGCCGCTTATGCTTGTCGTAGAGGGCCTGGAACGCCTGGGCGTCCCCTAGCTTGGCTCTTTCGATGAGCTCGGCTTCGTTCGAGTCGTTGCCCTGTCGCTGTGCTGGGTCGGTCAAGTTGCCTTTTCCGGCCGCACCCCGTGAGATGCGGCTAACTATCTTTGCGTTGTATGGCTTGCGGGTTGTTGCCGTAGAACTAAGGTAACATCGGTATTCAGAATATTAGAGCCTTTCTACCGAACTTGGGATTCCGCGATCCGATGCTCGAACTGCGGAAATCCTTTGCCTGCTCAAGTTTGAACGGTGCTGCTGGTAGAGCTGTAAACCCAATCCCAGATTTAGAGTCGCGATCTTCGGAAATTGGTACATTTGCGATCCACTCAGGCAGCACTCTTGGCCGTGGTAATAGTTTCCAGCCCATGCCCATGCGGCCCAGTTTCGCGGATGCGAAGAAGAATCGCGAGAGCCATCCCGACGAATCCGAGGACCGAGAAAAGCCACATTCCCAAAACATACCCGCTGGGATTCTCGAGGCCAGCGTGGGAGTAGTCATTGGCATGCCCAATCAGCAGATTCAACAGAAAGAATCCAATCTGCTGGATGAGGGTCATCAGGGCATAGGCCGTGCCCAACCGGGATTGGTCGACAATGTAGGCCACCGAAGGCCACATGACGGCGGGAATCAGCGAAAAAGCAATCCCCATCAGCGATACCGGAACGAGCAGCGAGATATTGGTGTAGGCCATGATCAGGTAGACCGGCATCAGCAACAGCGAGCCAAACATCATGAACCAGGCACGCTTGCCCACGCGGTCGACTAGCAGTCCGAACAGAGGAGTGGCGATCATGGCCGATAAGGGAAGCAGGCTGTTGAAGAAACCAGCCTGCTCATGCGACAGCACGCGGATCGCTTCTGAAGCTGAGATGCCTCCATGGGCGGAGAGAATCTTGTTGGTGAAAAAGTCGATGGCGAACGTGCGAAAGGGGAAGATGGCCGAGTAGAAGGTAAAGCAAAGACCGACCACCAGCCAGTAGGACCCATTGAAACGGAAGATTCCGCGAAACTCGAGCTTGTCGATGTTGCCCGCCTTCCCCAGTTCATACCTCGCCTCCGCCTGGCTTTCGAGAAACCAATAGATCACGGCGGTGATAACGCTCATGACTCCCGCACCGACCGCTATAAGCAGCGGCCCCTGCCAGCTTGCCGGACCGCCAGGTCCCTGCGGGTAGAACACCCGGTTCGCCCACGTGGGCGAATTGTCGGCCGCCACCGAAGCCAAACGCGCGATCGTGAGATTGATCCCGAAGGCAAAGCTGAGCTCTTTGCCCTTGAACCACTTTGCCAGGGCCGTCGTGACTGCCACGATCATCGACTCGGCCCCCAAGCCCAGTACCGTCCTCCCAGCGATCATTACTGGGGCTCGTCCCCTCGCTGCCGTTAATGCCGCCCCCATCAGGCAGAGAATGGCGAACATGGTAATCGCCTTCTTGGTTCCGATACGGTCGATGATGATGCCGCCAATCAGCAGCGTCGCCACCGCAGCCACGCTGTAGCTGGCGTTCAGCCAGCCAAACTGAGTGGCTGAGAATCCCAGATGGTCAATGAAGATTCGTTCCAGGGGGTTGATGCTGTCGTAGATGTAGTAGTTCCCCCCCATCGCCAAACTGATAAAGATGAGAACCGACCACCGATAAAAGGCCGAAGGCTGGGGACGTATGTTGTCTGGCATCAGCGCTCTTTTCCGAGCAGATTGAACTCCGGAGGATGACGAGCAGAGAAGATTAGCAGAACTCAGCTTCTAGCTCCTAGCTGCTAGCTTTTAGCTAAACACTGAGGCACAACCTACGTGGGTGGTTCACAAGGATTGGGGGCCGTGTATAGCGTTCGGCCCTAGCGTCGTAGTGCCTAAACGATCGCCCGCTTTCCCGGCAATGCGATCCATTGAATCACCTAGACGCGCCACCATTTCGAATCGATGCCTCTAGGGAACGGCTATGAGATGAGTTCTAGCGGCTAGAGAAGCTAGCTTCCCACGTACCGCGCGTACAAACTCCGCGCCACCGCTGTGTCGGTGGTGCCCTTGATGATGGCGCGGCCGTCGGGGAAGAGCGTCATCTCGTAGGGGTCGTGCCAGAATTTCAGGATGAAATCATTATGGCGGACTATGCCGTGGGGTTGGAGGCGGCGGTCCATCTCGGCGAAGTCGATGGGGCGTTGGCGCTCATGGATTTGCACGGAATTCCTGCCGCACAACGTGATGTGGGGGCGGCCTTCGCCTGCGAGATGAACGAGATCGCGCTCCCCGCAAGCGCGGCAGCCGGGGCGGGGCTGGGCGGCGGAGATTTCGGCGTGCTGGTTCGTCCAGACATCGAACGAAAGCAGCGTCCGCCGCAGTTGGGGAGCGCTGGGGCCACCGACCAGCAGTTTGAGCGCCTCGGTGGCTGCGACCGACGCCACCAGGTTCACTGCGGAATTGAGAATGCCGGAAGTCTCGCAGGTCTCGACCATGCCCCGGGGCGAGTCCGGGAAAATGCAGGCCAGGCAGGCCGTTTGTCCGGGAAGGATGTTCAAGGTGACGGCGTAGCTTCCCACCGCGGCCGAATAGATCCACGGAACCGAGCGGTCCACGGCGTAGTCGTTGATGAGGTAACGAGTTTCGAAATTGTCGGTGCCGTCAAGGATCAGCGACATTCCTTCCAGCAAGACTTCAATGTTGGCGGGGACCAGATCTTCAACCTTCGGTTCAATCACGATCTGGGAATTGAAGGCGGCTATCTTACGGGCGGCGGCGATGGCTTTGGGCAGGGACTCGGCCGCGTCTTTCTCATCGAAGAGCGACTGGCGCTGCAGGTTGCTGGGTTCGACGTAGTCCCGGTCGAGGATGCGCAGCGTGCCCACGCCCGCCCGGGCCAGCAGTCCGGCCAGGGCAGAGCCGGTGGCTCCGCATCCGACGATTGCCACTCGCGCCGTTGCCAGTTTTCGCTGGCCTTCCGCGCCGATGCCGTGGAACAGAATCTGCCGCGAATAACGTTGCTCCACGGGGGAATCCGGCTGCGAATTCCCGGCTCGTCCGGCGGGTTGCGTTTCCTGTGCCAAAGAGGTCACCAGTTCCAGGCTGCAAAACCTTTATTATAAGTGGCGGGCTTGCCGCTGGATGATTGCCAAGGCCAGGCTCCGCTGGAAAGTGCGAGCCTGAACAACTCGTACAACAACAGCCGGGCGCTTTCCATCGAAGTCAATAGCGCCTGGACCCAAGGACACCTGTTTGCTGAAACGGTACGCGCCACTTCTGACCGCGATGATCCTGCTGTGGTTTGCGGTCCTGGTGTTGGGGGCTGCGGCGCAGGCGGGTGGAACTGCGTCTCAGGCGAATGGTGCAGCAGTCGGGCAGAATCCATCGAATCCGTCTCAGGCGAATCCAGCGCAATCGAGTTCATCCGAGGCGAAGTCCGGGTCGAGCGCTCAGCAAGAACCACCTCCGCCGTCTACGGCTGCGATTTCCGGGTACGAAGGGAAGATCGTCCAGGCAATCCAGATTCCCGGCGTGGCGGAAGGCGATCGCGAACACATCCTGCAGTTGCTGCCGCAGAAAGCGGGAGAACCGCTGGATCGCGGCCGCGTCCGCGACAGCATTCGCGCTCTGTATGCCACGGGCCGCTTTGCCGACATCCAGGCGGAAGTTACACCCTCGGGCGAAGGCATTACGCTCGCTTTCACTACCTCGGCCAATTTTTTTGTGGGAGCGGTCGACGTGGAGGGCGCCCCCGCCCACCCCACTTCGAACCAGATGATCAACGCATCGAAGTTTCAACTGGGAGAACGTTATACCCATGAGAAACTGGACCGCGCGCTCGACAACGTCCGGCAACTCATGCAGGAGGGCGGCTACTATCGGGCGCGAGTCACCGCCGAGAGCATGTCGAACCCGGCCACGCAGCAGGTGGACATTCTCTTCCACATCACCCGGGGTGAGCAGGCCCACGTGGGCGAGGTGAAAGTCACCGGGACATCCAGCCTTTCGTCCGGGGAGGTACAGAGTATTGCGCACCTGAATCGCGGGGACCGTATTACAGTCGCCCGGGTGAGTGGTTCGCTGCAACGGCTGCGCAAGAGATTTCAGAAGCAGAATCGCGCGTTGGCGCAGGTTTCTATTGCCGAACAGTCCTACCACCCGGAAAACAATGCGGTGGATTTCACCTTTCAGATCGATCCCGGCCCGGTGGTTGTAATTTTTGCCCGGGGATACCACATCAGACACGGCGTGCTGAAGAGGGAAATCCCGGTCTACGAAGAGAACGCCGTCGATGACGACCTGCTGAACGAAGGAAAGCGGAACCTGCTCGATTACCTGCAGACGCGCGGCCACTTCGACGCCAAAGTTGACATCCTAAAGGAAACCGACGCGAAGACCATGCGGGTGATCTACCAAATCGATCCCGGGGCCCTGCACAAACTGGTCCTGGTGGAGATCACCGGCAATAAAGATTTTCTGGACACGGCGAAATTGCGATCCTACCTGCAGATTCAGCCGACCAGCCGCCTCCTGAGCCACGGGCGATACAGCGAAGCTTTGCTTAAGAGCGACGTTGCGACTCTGGAAGGGCTCTACCGCTCGAGCGGATTCCGCCAAGTCAAGATCCAAACCAAAGTGGACGACAACTACCAGGGTTCGGAAAACAAGCTGGCGGTTCACATTCACATTGATGAGGGAGTTCGGACACGCGTGGGCGAGTTGCATGTGCTGGGCACGCAGAAGGTTGCGGCCAGCGAACTCCCCGAAACGAGTACGCAGCCGGGCCAGCCTTATGCCGAGCAGGATCTGGCGAACGATCGGGAACGAGTCCTCAGTTATTACTTCGATCACGGATTTCCCAACGCGACCCTTGAGATCGCCACCAAGCCCTCCGACCATGAGCCCAATCGCGAAGACGTGACCTACACGATCCAGGAAGGAGAGCACTTCACGGTGAATCGGGTCATGGTGGCGGGAACCGAACATACGCGCGACTTCATCGTGCAACGAGAGTTGCAGGTGCGCGAGAAAGAACCGCTCAGCCAGCGGGATCTTCTCAGCACCCAGACCCGGCTCTACGATCTGGGCATCTTCAGCCAGGTGGACACGGCGGTGCAGAATCCCGAGGGAACCGATCCGCGGAAAAATGTTCTGGTGCAGGTGCAGGAGGCCAAGCGCTATACCTTCACCTATGGAATTGGGTTGGAGTTCCAGACAGGTCAGCCCGCAGGGACTACCGCAGAGCAAGGCACCACGGGAGTTAGCCCCAGAGCTGAGTTTGATGTGACACGGCTGAACTTTGGCGGGCGCAACCAGACCCTGACGTTCCAGTCCCATGTGGGCCGCCTGCAGCAGCGCGGCCTGGTCAGTTACGCCATTCCCAAGCTATTCGACAACGACAAGTACAGGCTGACCTACACCGTTTTTTACGACAACAGTCTGGATGTGGCTACGTTCACCTCTGAGCGCCTGGAGGGGAAGGTCGACCTGCGGCAACAGATCGGAAACTCCGGGAATGAGCCCGGGACCCACCCGGGACCCAATTCAATTACGTATCGCATCGATTTCCGTCTCGTGAAGGCCTACCACTTCCCCAAGAAAGGGTTTTCGCCCGGCGAAATTGCGGTACTCTCTCTCCCCGCCCGCGTGGGAGGTCCCGGATTTACCTTCATCCACGACAAGAGGGACAATCCCCTGGAAAGCACCAAGGGAAGTTATTTCACGCTGGATACTTTTGCTTCGTCGAAGTATTTCGGCTCGGAAGCCGATTTCGGACGACTGTTGGCGCAGAATTCCAGCTATTACGCTTTTGGAGGAAAGGGTAAGGCGGGACATCGGTTCGTATTTGCCCGCTCGACCAGCATTGGCGTGCAGCAGCCCTTCCGCGGGACTACGGTTAGGCCGCCGGGAGCCTGTCCCACAGATCCAAATACGAACGAGTCGGCATGCGCGGGGATTTCCCTGATCCCGTTGCCCGAGCAATTCTTTGCTGGCGGCGGCAACTCGCATCGCGGATTTGGGTTAAATCAGGCAGGACCTCGAGACCCGGGCTCCGGCTTTCCAGTCGGCGGCACGGCCCTATTTGTGAATAACGTCGAACTGCGCTTTCCTCCGATAACACTGCCATACCTGGGAGAGGGATTCGGCTTTGCCATCTTTCATGATATGGGCAACGTCTTCACCGCGCCGCACGACATGTTGAAGGGACTCATGCGCTGGCACCAACCTGATCCGGCTCAATGTTTGCCCGGTGGTACAACGAACGTCCAGTGTTTCACCCAATTCAATAACTCCGGTTATGATTACACTTCACAGGCGGTCGGGGTGGGATTGCGCTACAAGACGCCCATTGGGCCTTTGCGTTTTGACTTTGGGTACAATCTCAATCCGACCCGATATTTCAAAGGGGACACGTTCGATCCTGTTACCGGACAGCCGTTGACTTATGTAACTCCGCGGCTGCGTCATTTCAACTTATTTTTCAGCATAGGCCAGCCATTCTAATGAACAGAGTTCGCGTGCATCGAGCGTTCGCGGTCGCAGGATTCGCCGTTCTGCTCGGGATATTTTTTGCTTCGCCGGCGGCCCGCGCCGGCGAGGTAATCGACCGCATCGTGGCCACCGTCAACGGGCACATCATTCTGCAGAGCGACTGGGACGAAGCAATGTGCTACGAGGCTCTGCTCAACGGCCGCGCGCTCAACCAATTCACAGACGATGATCGCCGGGCTGTTATCGACCGCTTGATTGATCAAGAACTGCTAGGGGAACAGATGAAGTCTGCTTCCTTCCAGCGTGCATCCGAGTCTGAGGCGGCCGCCCGAGTTGCCGACGCGCGGAAGCAGTATCCACAAGCGGCGACCGCCGAGGGCTGGCAGTTAGTGCTGGGCAGGTTCGGGCTGTCGGAAAAAGATTTGGTTGCTCATGTGCAACTGCAGATCGATCTCATGCGACTGGTGGATGCTCACCTTCGTCCCGCGGTGCAGATCGATTCCAAGACCATCGAAGCGTATTACCGGGAGAAATTCGTCCCGCAGTTGAAGCAATCCGGCGCCGGTGAGGTTCCGCCGGCCGACGTCGCCGCCAAGATCCGCGAATTGCTCACCCAGGAGAAGGTCAACGAGCTCATGGTTTCCTGGCTGCAGTCCCTGCGCTCGGAAAGCAAAGTCAGCGTCCCGGGCACGGTGGGGGCAGCCGGGGATGGAGTACAGACGCGGTGAACGAGCCCGCCGCCAAGCCGCGACGCTGGTGGAAATATCTGCTGATTGCCACCGGTGTCGGCGTCGTCGCCGTGCTGGCCGCACTCTGGTACACCACCACCGAATCCTTTCAGGCCTATGTGCGCAGCCGGATGGTCGCTGAAGTGGAGCGGATTACCGGAGGTCGCGCCGAGATTGGCAGCTTCCACGTTGTCCCTTTCCACCTGCAGGTTGAAGTGCGCAACATCACCGTCCATGGGAAGGAGCCTCCGACCGACATTCCGCTGGCTCATGCCGACAGCCTGCTGGCGCAGGTGAAGGTAATCTCGTTTCTGCGCACTGAGTTTGGTTTTTACACGGTGACTCTTGATCATCCGGTGGTTCACATCGCCATTGGACCGGACGGCACGACGAATATCCCTGCCCCCAAGGAGGCGCGGAAGACTTCGGAGAAGACCCCGATCGAGCAACTGTTCGCGCTGTCCATTGATCATCTGACATTGCGGAACGGCGAACTGCTGTGGGCGGACCGAAAAACTCCTCTGGACTTCGCCGTTCATGACACCGGTTTGCAGATGGATTACTCGTTCCTGCGCGGGCGCTATGAGAGCCATCTCACGCTCGGCAAAGTTGACAGTGGGTTCGAGGATTTCCGTCCATTCGCCTGGGGGACCTCGGTCGACTTCAGCCTGGGGGCGACCTTCGCGGACGTCAAATCGTTGAAGTGGAGCTCCGGGCGGTCGTCTCTGGAGGCGAGCGGACGGATCAGCGATTTTCGCAATCCCCACCTGGAGGGAAGCTACGACGCTCACGTCGATCTCGAAGAGGCGGCCGCGATTGCGCGCCGGCACGATGTGCGCGACGGTATCGCCGAGTTCAAAGGCAGCGGCCGCTGGTCGCTGAATGAGTTTACAACCGCGGGCACTCTGGCCTTGCGCGACGTAGGCTGGCAGGACGATCAGATTGCGCTCAAGAAGGCCAGCGCAACCTCGGATTACTCAGTAACCGATGAGCAGATCAAGCTGTCGAAGCTGCAGGGCAAGTTGTTTGGCGGGGGCTTCACGGGCGACGCGCAGGTGGATAACTGGCTGCACAGCATACCGCTACCTCCAGCAGGCAAGGTGAGGAAGGGCGCGGAGAATCTTCCTGTGATTACCGCGGTGCGGCCTCCGGTCAAGAAGGGCGAAAAAGTGAAGGTGCCGGGCGTGCAAAGCGGTGCGGTGCATCTTCGTCTGCGAGATGTTTCCGCAAGAGAGGTGGTTCTGGCCCTGGATGTGCCTGCGCACCCGCTGCGCCGATTTCACCCGTCAGGATTGGCCACAGGCACCGTGGACGCGGCATGGAAAGGATCGTTCAGGGATGTCGAGGTCGGATTTGCGCTGGACGTGAACCCGCCGTTGCATCCCGCTAAGGGCGAGTCGCCGGTCACGGCCCATATTCAGGGTAAGTATCGCGCCGGGAGCGACTCGCTCGAACTCGCTCAATTCAACTTGTCTACGCCTGCGTCGCACATTCAGGCTTCAGGAACGTTGGCGGCTTCTTCGACGGTGCACGTTTCCATCGCGACTTCCAACCTTGAAGAATGGCGGCCGCTGGTGACAGCGCTGGGCGGGCCCACCAATGTGCCGTTCCGCGTGAACGGTAACGCGACGTTCACCGGCGTCGCCGGCGGTACGCTTTCATCGCCGACGCTGGCCGGGACGCTGGTTGCGGAAGACTTCGAGTTCACTGTGCCCCCGACTTCGCGGACGCCCGAGCAGGTGGTGCATTGGGACTCCCTCGCGGCCAACATTCAATTCTCATTGCATGACGTAGCTTTTCGCGGAGGCACTCTGCGGCGCGGGGACACGAGCGCCGATTTCGATGTCAGCGCCATCCTGCAAAAGGGGCAATTCACCGAGAACAGTCCTTACACGGCGCGTGTGAACCTGCACAATGTGGACGTGGCGTCGACCGCGGCGCTCGCCGGGTTCGACTATCCGGTCTCGGGGACGGCGGACGTTTCTATGCAGATCACAGGGACGCGGGCGCGTCCCCAGGCGCAGGGGCACATTCACGCGGCGAATGCCGCGGTCTATGGGGAATTGATCGAGAAGTTCGACGCCGACCTGCGCATTGCCGGGAGCGAGACTGCGCTCAACAATATTCATCTCACCCATGAGGATGCGGATGTATCTGGCAATGCCGCTTATACGCCGGCGACGCGCGGCTTCCGGCTTGACCTGAGCGGGAAGAATTTCGACGTATCGCGCATTCGCCGGATTCATCTGGACCGCTTGCCGGTGGAGGGCCGCGCCGACTTTACGCTGCAGGGGTCCGGCACGCTCGATGTTCCGGTGATTAGCGCCGCCGTTCACGTCCGCGACCTCACACTTGGTCACGAACTGGAGGGCGGACTGGATCTGGAAGCCGCGACCAAGGGCGGCGAAATGCGCCTGAGTGGACACTCCGCGTTTCCCCACGGCACGTTCTCCATCGAGGGCAGTGTCGGGATGCGCGACGATTATCCCGCGAACATTTCTGTGCGCATGGACCATCTCGATCTCGATGCCCTGTGGCGCGCCTATCTGGGCGGGCAGCTCACGGGACATTCTTCGGTGGGCGGCACGGTAACGATGCAGGGACCGCTTCGTGATCCGCGGCAGTGGACGCTGAACGGAAACGTGACTGACGTTGCCGTCGAAGTGGAATACGCCAAGCTGCACAACCAGGATCCGGTCCGGTTCGCGTATGCGGATCAGACCGTTCATCTCGAACCGGCGCATCTGGTCGGAGAGGGAACTGACATTGTTGGACACGGCTCCATTCATTTCGTTGGGGCGCGGGAGCTCGATCTGGCGGTCGACGGACGAATTGACCTCAAGCTGCTGGGCAGCATGGTCCCGGATCTCACCGCTTCCGGCCTGACCACGATCCATATGACGTTGGGGGGTACGCTAAGCGAGCCGCTCCCGCAAGGCAGCATCCAGATCAAGAATGGAACGGCCACCTATGCCGGGTTGCCCAGCGGCCTGAGCGAGATGAATGGCTCGCTGGCCTTCACGCGGGACCGGGTTCATATCGATCAGCTCAGCGCTCGCACCGGCGGCGGCACGCTGGACCTGAAAGGCGACGCCACCAACTACAACGGGCAACTCAATTTCAACCTCACGGCGGTGGGGAAAGAGGTGCGTCTGCGCTATCCGCCGGGCGTCAGTTCGACGGCGACCGCCGAATTGCGCTGGGTGGGGAACCGCTCGGCTTCGATGATTTCCGGGGACATCCTGGTCACGAAGCTGGCGGTGACGCCCGGCTTTGATTTTGGCTCGTACCTGGAGAGGAGCCGCCAGTCGGCGGCCATCACGCCGGCCAACTCGCCGCTGTACAACGTGAAACTGGACGTGGCGGTGCGTACCGCGCCCGAACTGCAGATGAAGACCGCGGTGGCGCGGCTATCCGGAGATGCTGATCTGCGTCTGCGCGGGTCGGTGGCGCGTCCCAGTGTGCTTGGCCGCGCGGACATCCTGGAAGGGGACGCAACCTTCAACGGCATCAAGTTCCGGCTGGAGCGCGGCGATATCACGTTCGCGAATCCGGTGGCGATTGAACCGCAGGTCAACTTGCAGGCCACGACTCACGTGCGCAACTATGATCTCGACGTCACGGTTACGGGAACGCCCGATCGCCTGACGGTCAACTATCGCTCCGAGCCGCCTTTGCCCAAGTCGGACATCATCGCGCTGCTGGCTCTGGGCCGCACCAGCGAGGAGTCGGAGCAATTGCAGCAGCAGTCGGGTCAGGGCCTGTTCAACGACGAGGCAACGGCCCTGATCATCAACCAGGCGATCAACTCGACCGTGAGCAGCCGCATGCAAAAGCTTTTCGGGGTCAGCCGGATCAAGATCGATCCGCAGGGCCTAAGCACCGAGACCAATCCCACCGCGCGGGGCCCGCAGGTCACCATCGAGCAGCAGTTCGCCAATAATATTACTCTCTCTTACAGCACCAATGTCTCGCAGAGTTCGCAGCAGATCATTCAGGGCGAGTACTACGTCAATCGCAATGTCTCGGTCGTGGGCACGCGCGATCAAAACGGCGTGGTCAGCTTCGATGTCCGGGTCCGGCGACGCAGGAAGTAGAATTGTTCTGACGGGACGCAGATTCCCGATGCGCCGCATGACTTCCTCTGGCGACACCTCCTCATACTCGGGCCTGCGGCTGCGCATGGTCGAGTCCCAACTGCGCGCGCGCGGCGTTGGCGACCAGCGCGTGCTCGATGCCATGTCGCGAGTGCCGCGCCACGAGTTCGCGCCGGAACGCTATCGTGATGAAGCGTACGAAGACCATCCACTGCCCATTGGTGAAGGGCAGACGATCTCCCAGCCTTACATCGTTGCGCTCATGCTGGACGCTTTGGCGCTTTCGCCCGCCGACCGAGTACTCGAGGTCGGCACCGGGTCGGGCTACGTAACGGCATTGCTCGCCGAACTGGCGGCGCAGGTCTTCTCCATGGAGCGCCATGGCGAGCTGGCCGATTCAGCCCGAGATGTGCTCGCCCGCAGGGGCTACACCAACGTGAGCGTGATTGTGGGCGACGGCAGTCAGGGATTTGGGGAGTGTTCGCCCTACGATGCGATCATCGTTTCGGCGGCGGCTCCCGAGTTGCCGCGCGCGCTGCTCGCCCAACTGGCGGAAGGCGGACGCATGATCATCCCGGTGGGCCCGGCGGATTCTCAGCAACTGCAGTTGATCCGCATGGAAAACGGCCAGCCGCGGATCACCTTGCGCGAACTCTGCCGGTTTGTTCCGTTGGTTTCGGGTGAGGGGTCTTGTTGAGGATTGCACAATACTGTGACACTCAGCCTGTTGTCATTTCGAGCGCAGTAAGATTTGTCCGCGAGCGGACAAACCTTGGGGAGTCGAGAAACCCGCTTTTCTGCCGCGTCCAACAGCAGGTTCCTCGACTACGTTCCGTCATCCGCGATGCGGATGACGGAACTCCGCTCGGAATGACAGACCGCGTGGGGTGTCACAATATTCTGCAAAGCTCAATGGTGTTAGGTCTGAGGTCTTGGGTCTTCGGACTCGAGCAGCGTTCCACCCAAACAGAGACCTGATCTCCCAGACCCGAGACCCTGCATTACAATCGAGCCGTGCCCGTCCTGCA
>JADGNP010000274.1 GCA_017883425.1 Candidatus Sulfotelmatobacter sp.
TGGTTTCGGTCATGCCGACAGCCGCATGGGCACAGGGTGAAACCACGAGCGCCATCGTTGGCCAAGTTCGAGATACAACCAACGCCGTCGTGCCGGGCGCCACGGTGACGATCGCCAACCCTGACACCGGACTGAGGCGTAGCGCCAAGACCGATGAGGCAGGCCGGTTCAACTTCCCACAGTTAAAGCCGGGTACGTACTCGGTCAAAGCAGAAGTGCAGGGCTTCGAACCTCGGCAGAATGACAATGTCGTCTCGGGCCTGGGCCAGAAGCAAACAGTGGATTTCACGCTTAAGGTGGCGCGATCCAATGAGACGGTTGAGGTAAACAGCGAGCCTCCACTCATCAACCCGGAAGATGCCAATACATCCACGACCCTAAGTGCGCCAGCACTGGAGAATGTGCCAAATGTCCGCAGAAGCGAGCGGCGCAAAGCAAGGTAGTCAGGCATGATCCGCTCGAAACCAAGTTGTACCGTCGTTGTACCGCGAGTTTCCGGGGAAATCCCGGTAACTCATTGATTAGGTTTGGCGTCCCCGACGGGATTTGAACCCGTGTTACCGCCGTGAAAGGGCGATGTCCTAGGCCAGGCTAGACGACGGGGACGACTCTGAGCAGGAGTGCCGGCGAACTTCTGATGTTAGCAGTCGTATTACTCACTGTCAAAAAAGTCCTCCTGGCGAAGCGCCCCCTATTCATCGCGGTACACGCCATAGCCAAAGCTGAAACGACGAAGGAGGGGCCGGCGGACGGCAAGGCATCGCATTACAATAATGAAGTGGGGCTGCGTAGCCTCCGCTAATAAACGTATGCCTGATTCGTTATACCTCAGCCTCTGGTTTCCCGATTTCTCCGGACCGGCGATGCTGCCTCACATGTTTGCCCTCCTGCAGCAGTTCCCTTTTTCCGCGCAGCGTCCCGGCGTCACTTATGCCGCCGTTCAACCTGTCTCGTGGAATGAAGCCAGCGTGCTGGAACGCCGCTTCTCGCCCGGGATCACGCCGGAAGAGGCGGTCGTGGTCGCCGCCGATCTCATTCATGACGACTACGCCTATGTCTTCGACGCGTATTGGGATCTTTGGACGCCAGACGAAAGCGGCCACGAGTGGCTTCTCATCCCGAGTCTGGTCAAGCTCATCGTGCAAGGGGAAGAATTCGACGACGGGGCCTACCAGGAGACCGGCCACATTGACGTTGATTTCGGCCTCGACTCGCTATTCGTTCAGGAAAATATCGAACTCACCGAAGAAACCCAGCTCAAGATTCGCGACAATGTGAGCAAATTGGTGGAGTTCACCAAGAAGGCGGAAACGAATACGCGTGCCACCTCGCGCCGGCTGTGGTCGGAATCGGAAGAAAGCCTGCCTCAGAAACTAATCGCCCGCCTGCAGAAAGCGCAATAAACCACAGAGGACACAGGGGACACAGAGCTTCGGACTTACCCTGTGACCCCCGTGCCCTCTGTGGTTAAGGTCTTACTTCGTTCGTCCACCCTCGACCTTCAGCGTTTCAGCGGCAGCCGCCTGCGCCGCCGCCAACCGCGCTGTCAGCACCCGGAACGGCGAGCACGATACATAGTTCAACCCGGTGCGATAGCAGAATTCCACGGACGACGGCTCCCCGCCATGTTCTCCACAGATTCCCACCTTGAGGGTGGGCCGTGTCTTTCGTCCGCGCTCCGTGGCCATCTTCACCAGTTGTCCCACTCCTTCCTGATCCAGCGCAGCAAACGGATCCTGCTTCAGGATGCCCTCTGCCAGATAGGTCGGAAGCACCTTGTTCACGTCGTCGCGCGAAAACCCGAACGTGGTCTGGGTCAGATCGTTCGTACCGAACGAGAAGAACTCCGCCTCTTTGGCGATCTCGTCCGCCACCAGCGCCGCGCGCGGCAACTCGATCATCGTGCCGACCATATAATCAACTCTCATTCCTTTCTCTTTGAACACTTCCTCGGCCACCCTCCGTACGATGGCCGCCTGGTTTGCCATCTCCTTCACCATGGCCACCAGCGGAATCATGACTTCGGGAAGCACCTTCACGCCCTTCTTCGTGACATCAACCGCTGCCTCGAAGATGGCGCGCGCCTGCATCTCCGTAATCTCCGGATAAGTGATGCCCAAGCGGCATCCGCGATGTCCGAGCATGGGATTGAATTCGTGCAACTGCTCCACTCGCGCCAGCAGCGTGGGCAAGAGCTTCTTCAGATCGCCGACCCCTTTCGCGCCGTAGTCGGAATATCTCGCCACCAACGCTTTCTTCTCCTTCGCGTCGGCATGCGGAAGCGTGGCGATTTCCACCATCAAATCCTCGCGACGCGGCAAGAACTCGTGCAGCGGCGGATCCAGCGTGCGGATCGTAACCGGCAACCCGTCCATCGCCTTGAAGACGCCGGCAAAGTCGGCACGCTGCATGGGCAGCAGTTTCTTCAGCGCAGCCCGGCGATCTTTCTCGTTATCCGCCAGAATCATGGCGCGCATGTGCGGGATCTTCTCTTCGCCGAAGAACATGTGCTCGGTGCGGCAGAGCCCGATTCCTTCCGCTCCGAACGCCCGCGCCTGGATCGCGTCGCGAGGAATATCCGCATTGGCGCGAACCTTCATCTTGCGATGCGGGTCGGCCCACTGCATGAACTTCTGCAGCTCTGGATCATCCGGAGAAGGATCGAGTGTGTTCAGCTTTCCCTTGATCACCCGGCCGGTGGTGCCGTCCAGCGAAATCCAGTCTCCTTCCCTGAAGGTCTGGCCTTTCACCCGCATCTCACGCGCTTTTTCGTTCACGTCGATATCGCCTGCACCCGCCACGCAGCACTTGCCCATGCCTCGGGTAACGACTGCGGCGTGACTGGTCATGCCGCCGCGGGAGGTGAGAATACCTTTCGCGACTTCCATGCCATGAATATCTTCCGGAGTCGTTTCGGCACGCACCAGAATCACGGGTTTCATCGTCGAGCCGTGCCCCGCCATCTTGACCGCTTCATCCGCGGTGAACACGATCTGTCCGACCGCGGCTCCGGGCGAAGCCGGCAACCCGGTCGCGAGGACTTCCACCTTAGTGCTCTTCTCATCGAGGCGCGGCACCAGGAAGTCATAAAGCTGATTCGGTTCGACGCGGAAGATCGCTTCTTCCTTGGTGATCAGTCCTTCCTCCACCATCTGAATCGCAACCCGCACCGCGGCCAGTCCTGTGCGCTTGCCGTTGCGCGTCTGCAGCATGTAGAGCTTGCCGTCCTGTATGGTGAACTCAAAGTCTTGCAGGTCCTTGTAGTGCTTCTCCAGCCTCGTGGTGATTTCGCGAAGCTGGTTGTAGACGTCGGGCAGGATGTTCTTCAGTTCGAGAATCGGCACCGGGGTGCGCACACCTGAAACCACGTCCTCGCCCTGCGCGTTCATCAGGAATTCGCCATAGAATTCGCTCGTACCGGTTGCAGGATTGCGGGTGAAACCCACGCCCGTGCCACTGGTGTCGCCGAGGTTGCCGTACACCATGGCCTGCATGTTGACCGCGGTCCCAAGCATGTCGTCGATGTTATTGATGCGGCGATAGTGTTTGGCGCGATCGTTCTGCCATGAGCGGAACACGGCGTCGCGCGCCATCACCAACTGTTCGCGCGGATCCTGCGGAAAGTCACGCTTGGCGTGCTTTTTGACGACCTTCTTGTACTCGACGATCACTTCCTGCAGAGCCTTCGCGTCGAGGTCGGTGTCGAGCTTGGTCTTCTTCTGCTTCTTCTTGGCGTCAAACACATCATCAAACGCCGATTTCTCGATATCGAGAACGACGTTGCCAAACATCTGGATCAGCCGCCGGTAGGAATCCGCTGCGAACCTAGGATTATTGCTCCGCTTGGCCAGCGCTTCCACGCTCTTGTCGTTCAGCCCGAGGTTGAGAATCGTGTCCATCATCCCCGGCATGGAGAACTTCGCGCCCGAGCGCACGCTCACCAGCAGCGGATTCTCGCCCGTGCCCAGCTTCTGTCCCTGCAGGGCTTCCAGTCTAGCCAGCGCTTCGTCCATCTGCCGGTCAACTTCTTTCGACGTGGCGCCGCTTCGCATGTACTCCCGGCAGGCCTCGGTCTGAATCGTGAATCCCGGAGGCACGGGCAGCCCGGCGTTGGTCATCTCGGCCAGTCCGGCGCCCTTGCCGCCCAGCACGTCCTTCATCTTGCCGTTGCCGTCAGCCTTGCCGCCGCCGAAAAAGTAAACGTATTTGGTTGTGGATTTCTTGGTTTCCTGCACTTCAGCTTCGGGGAGAGTAATCGTTGCCATGACGATGAGTCCTTTGTGTAGATTCGGATTTCGTTCAGCTTCGAAACGAAGGCTTTTGGTTGCCCATGGTTCACTCCGGCGCAGGCCGCCATCTCTGCTTTTCAAGCTGCTCAGCCCCGGAGGGGCGTCGCGATGGTAGCCCACCGCTTCAGCGGTGGGTACAGCCGCAAAATCAAGAACAAGTCCCGTAGGGACGGCGCCAACTCACGCCTTCCCTTCTGTCACGATTTCGGAAAAATCCGCGATCGTGGAAAAATTCGAAAACACCATATTCAAAATGCCCAGTCGATTTGCCCGGAGTTGTGTATCCTCCACCATCACCATCACATCGTCGAAGAATTTCGCTAATACCGGTCGCAGCAACGCGACATGGGATAGGGCCGAACGATAATCGCCAGCCTGGCGGGACTGCTCGTAAGAAACCCAAACGTTGACCCCGCTGCGGTACAGCTCCATTTCGGCGTCGGACAAATTAGCCAGGAGCCATCCGCCGGGGCCCTCGGGTGCTCCTGTCGGAACACTTATTCCTTTTTCCTCGGCCTGTTTCAGTATGTTCTTGATCCGCTTGAAAGAAGCGCAAACCGCGTCGAAATCCTCTCGACGCGACTCTCTCGCGGTCGTCAGCCCCTCGGCCCGCGCCAGGGCGTCCACTACGTCTTCCGCATGAGCCGCCAGCACAGCTTTCACCACGTCATGCGCATATCCGCGAACGTCTTTCAGGTAAAATTCCATCCGCTCGCGGAAGAACGTCTGCACCGACGCGGAGTACTTCTCATCCTCAACGAACTTCTTCTCCGCCTCTGACTTGGCATACCCCGAGCGCGCATCCCGCATAAGGTCGCCCAAACGCAGCGGCAACTTCTTCTCCGCGATTATTTTCACGATCGCATTCGCCTGCCGCCGCAGCGCAAACGGATCTTTCGACCCGCTCGGCACCAACCCCAGCGCGAACATCCCCGCGACCGTATCTGCCTTGTCGCCGATCGACAGAATCGCGCCCTCCAGCGACCGCGGAACATCGTCGTCCGTCGATTCGGGCTTGTAGTGATCGTAAATCGCCTCCGCGATGGCAAAGCGCGTCGCTTCAGGCAAGCTCGAATCCAGTTGTTGCGCCCGCGCGTACAGCCCGCCCACAATTCCCTGCAACTCAGTAAATTCCTTTACCAGTTCGGTGGTCAAATCAGCCTTCGCGAGGCAGGCTGCCTTGTGAATCACTCCGGGCCGCACCGTAATCCCGCTCTGTTTGAGAATTTCACTTAGCCAACTGCACAATCGCTGCACGCGTAGCGTCTTGTCGTAATAGCTCCCGAGATCTTTCTGGAAGGTCACATGCTTCAGCAAGTCCAACCGCTCCAGCAGGGACTTCTTCTGATCGGTCTCCCAGAAGAATCGCGCATCGTTGAAGCGCGCCCGCAGCACGCGCTCGTTTCCGTGACGGATCAGTCCCTGTGGGTCGCTGTCGGTATTGAGCACGGCCAGAAAATGTGGAGCGAGTTTGCCGTCTGCATCTTCCACTGCAAAATACTTCTGGTGATCGCGCATCACCGTGACCAACACCTCTTCGGGGAGAGCCAGAAATTGCGGATCGAAACTGCCCAGAATAGCCGACGGAAATTCTGTCAGATTCACGACGGTATCGAGCAGCGCCGCGTCCTCGCGCCAGCGTGCGCCCGGGATGGTGCGCGTCGCGGCATCGAGAGCCTTGCGAATCTGATGCTCCCGTTCACCACGGCCCAGCACTTTGGCAGCTCGTAGGCAATCAAAGTATGCCGACCCTGCCCGCGGAATCGTCACTGCGCCATCCGCCAGAAAACGGTGTCCGCGCGAACTGTTCCCCGCCCGGATGCCGTCAAACTCCAGCGGAATCGTTTCCCTGTCGAGCATCGCGACCAGCCAGCGCACCGGACGCACGAAGCGTTCGTTCGGCTTCCGCCAGTACATATTCTTGGGCCAGTAAATGGTGGAGAGTTCTTTGGGCAGGCCCTCGGCGAGAATCTCGGCCGCGCTCCGGCCTTTTTTCGTGACCTTCGCCGACAGGTACTCGCCCTTGAGAGTGGTGACTCTTTCCAGTTGCGCCACGTCCACGCCAGCCTTCTTGGCGAACGCGTGGGCCGCGGGCGTCGGCTGGCCATCTTTATAGGCGACGTTGACCGAAGGCCCGTTGACCTGTTCGACCACGTCGGCCTGCGAAGCAGCGATACCCGCCGCCATCACCGCCAGCCGCCGGGGTGAATCGAAATGCGTGACCTCACCGCCGGATAGCCGCTCGCGGCTCAGCAGCGCCGCGACGCGTTCGCGTAATTCCTCGGACGCCGCGCCAATCATCCGCGCCGGAATCTCTTCGCACCCGATCTCTAATAAGAAGTCTGGCATGCCTTCAAACCATTTAGTGTCTCAAACCACAGTCCCAATAGAATGTGACGGACATCACAACCCGCCTGTGCAAAGGTGCCAATCGTAGCGCCGGCATCCTGCCGGCTGTCGCGAGGGCATCTTGCCCTCGCATGCGGGGGCGAGACGCCCCCGCCACAGCCGCCGCGACGGCGGCGCTACTTCTACCCCACCGGCGCCAACTTCTCTTTCCTCGGTTTTTTCTTGCTCACAGGCTCAGGCTCGTCGGACTTCTCCGACGCAGGCTCAGCTTTCTGCTGATCCACCCAGGCCTTCGCGATTCCCACGGCCAACGCCCGAACCCGTGCAATGACACCTACGCGCTCGGTCACCGAAATCGCCCCGCGCGCGTCCAGAATGTTGAAAAGGTGCGAACACTTCAAACAAAGATCGTAAGCACCGAGCAGCGGAAACCGCGCCTTATCGCGAACAAGATCAGGGTGCCTCGTCCTTGTCTCTCCGTTGTCTGGAGAGACAGGGCGGGGATCTTGATCTTTCCCCAGCGCCGCGTACCGCTCCAGCAACCCCTTGCACTCCGCCTCGCACAACTCAAAGTGCTTCCACGCCGTCTCGACGTCGGCCAACTCGAAGTTATAGACGGAAAACTGCAGCTCATCGGCCAGCCGCACGTCGCCATACTTCACCACGCTGCCAGTCTCTGGATCGCGCGCCCACACGATGTCGTAAATCGAATCCACATCCTGCAGAAAGGCGGCGATGCGCTCCAGGCCATACGTCAGCTC
>JADGNP010000275.1 GCA_017883425.1 Candidatus Sulfotelmatobacter sp.
TCCCCCAGAGCGGAAAGCGCAGAGTAGCAGATGATCCCTGCAGTGCGAAAGATCAAACCAGCGACTCGGGAACAGCTCTGGGCGTTGGAAACGCGAGGAGGACATGCCTTAATCTGTGGAAATCTAACCGCAAGAATACTTTGTGGACCGGCCTCGCAGACCGGGTTCGAGCGTGTTTCATTCCGGGAAAATCTCGGGTTGAGGGGTGTACCCCCCTCCCCCCACCCTCTGAAAGCCTTGACTGGCGCGGGTTTCGCAAAAAGTCTGCGCAAAATCTTGAGCCGCAAGGGTTTAGAGGTCAAAATCTTGACAACAAAAGACTTACGGCCTTTTTCGCAGTCGCTGCGTGTACCGCCTCCGCCTTGACTATGTTCTGCTCTCTTGCCTGTGGATGGCAAGGTCAGATGTCACATGAGGAGCGCGGGCTCTGTGGAAGTCGAGGCCCCGGCCCGGCAGAGAATCCCCGCCCAAGCAAAGCTTGGACGGGGCACCCTCGGGAAACAGAGTGCAGTTTAAGGGTAGGCCAGCCCCCTGAAACGTCGGAGAAAAAGCCGGAAGGGGCGGAGGGAAAGCGGGAAGCGCCTTGGCAAAAGCCTCCCCCTGCCAAGGATAAGGAATCGTGCTCATCTTTTTAGCTCATCTTTTTAGCTCATTGACCGCTTGGGAAGCGGTGTGCCACACTGTTCCGTGAAACCCGTGACGCGTCGCGCTCTTATTCGATTTGTTCCGCGGCCGACATTGGTCCTGCCCCTTCTGGGCGCATGCCTGCTGATTTCACTTCATGCCCAGGTTCCCGCCGATCCTCTCGCCGGAATCAACTCCGGCCGACTCACCGCCGACATGATGCGGGACTACAACACCGCGCCCAATACGGCCGTGGTGATTTTCAAAGTGTTCGGAGAGCGCAAGGGACATCTTCTCGATCGCCAGGCGGTATTGAAACTCACGAATCCGGCGACTCAGTTCTCCACCTGGCAAACCACCAGCCGGGATCCCGCCGGGGAGAACCTTGTAACCGGATCCGAGGCTGTCTTCATCGACGTTCCTCTGGGTGTGTACGACGCCGAGATCACGGCGGTTGGCTTCCTTAGCGCTCATCAGGAAGTACGGATTAGCACCAGCCTGGCCCAGGAACGCTTCGAAGTTATTCTTCAACGCGACCCATCGGCCGTCAATCTCGACGTCAGCGACGCGGAGGTTTCGCCGAAGACTCGCAAGGAACTCAAACGCGCCGTCTCCGCGCTCAAATCCCATTCCCTCCCAGAGGCCGAGAAACATCTCAACAAAGCCTACCAATCCTCGCCCAACAGTTCGAATATCAACTTCCTTCTGGGTTATCTCTTCTTCGAGAAAAGAGATTATGCCCAAGCCGAGAAATACCTTGCGAGCGCCTCGACCCTGAATCCACACAACGCTCAGGCGCTCACTCTATGGGGACGCACCGGGATGGAAAGACAGAACTATCCAGCCGCCCGCTCGGCCCTGGAACAGGCTGTTCTGGCTGACCCGGAGAACTGGCTGCCTCACGATCTTCTGGCCGATACATACCTGCATGAGAAGAACTACGAGAGTGCAAAGGTCGAAGCGAACCAGGCTGTGACCAAGGGCCAGGCAGCGGCCAGTCCCGCCCAACTCGTTTTGGGGCAGGCCTTGCTGAATCTTGGCCAGTTTCACGACGGAGTTAAGGCCCTCAAGGTATTCCTCGATCAGTCGCCCCACAATCCGGTTGCCGGGCAGGTTCGCGATCTCGTCACGCGGTTCGAGAACATGCCCGCCGCCACGAAGCTCGCGGAGGCTGATCCCGACGCAAAGGTCAAGCTCACAGGCGTAAACGCATTGGACGCCGTGGCAGCGCCCCGGCTGGCAGTGACCGCATGGCAACCGCCCGGCATCGACGACGTCAAACTATCGCTCGCGCAGGGTGTTGAGTGCCCGGCAGGCCAAGTCATCTACGAATCCGGAAAGCGCGTCGAAGAACTCGTGGACGACGTCGCCCGCTTCGCTGCGATCGAGGATCTCACCCATCAGACACTCGACGAAGTCGGCAATCCCATCGGCACAGAGAGCCGCAAATACGACTACGTCGCATCCATCGCCGAAACCGAGCCCGGCTTCCTCGCCGTAGATGAATACCGGTCTTCGGTGACGAGGTTCTACGATTTTCCTGGCGGCATCGCCAGCACTGGCTTTTCCAGCCTGGCTCTGGTCTTTCACCCCCACGTCCGTGACAATTTCGAGCTGCGCTGTGAAGGGCTAGGAGAATGGAACGGACAAGCAACCTGGCTGATACATTTCCGACAGCGCGACGACCGCCCAAACCGGATGCACAGCTACGACATCGGCGGCCAGATCTATCCAGTCAAACTCAAGGGACGCGCCTGGATCAGCCCCGACAAATTCCAAATCGTGCGGATCGAAGCGGAGATGGTCCGGCCAATGCCTGAGATCCTGCTGCTCAGCGAACACCAGATCGTGGATTACGGCCCGGTCCCCTTCCCGCGGAAGCAAGTCTCTCTCTGGCTGCCCAAGAGCGCGGAAATTTATTTCGACTTCCGCAAGCATCGCTATCATCGCCGCCACAGCTTCGATCACTACATGCTGTACTCGGTCGACTCCGTAGAAAAGCGGAAGGAACCAGTCGCCACGCCGGCCGACTAAGGCTGCCATCCCGCAGCCGTCACTTTCTCCTCAACCAACCGAGCATCCCTGTATAGAAACGTCACCAGCTTTCGCAAGGTACAACCTCTTGAGGGATAACAGGCACCCCCCAGCTTGTGAAATGCTTGATGTAGGCGGTGTTCGCACATTTACCGGCGAAAGGTCGTAGGGGGAGTTCGAATTGCCCCACCTTGGGAAGTTTTCTCCGACCAGTGCAGTCGGCAACAAATTATTTAGGAGTTTCACCCCGGTTCGCGTCGTCCTGCACGGACTTTGTCGTGGCCGACTTCGCGATCACTGACTTGGTGGACGAACCACATGCAGCAGGGGGATTTGTCATTTGCTTGGCAAATAAAAGGTAGCTTGGTCCGCCCGGCCGCAATGTCGACCAGTACCCTGACCGACTCAGCAATGGTTTGTGCTGGACGATGGTCTGGTTGAACAGAATCTTCACTCCACATTCCAGATTGTTCTTTGGCTGGAGAATGGTCTTGGCCGGATCGTTCGCCTTTAGCGCACGGTCCGCTTGCCAGTTGAAATTGCAGCCATAACGCTTCTGGTCTGCATAGGCGAGCTGCAACAATCCTTCACTGCGCATGGCCAACGCCCCTTCCGGTTCGCTGTGACGGACGCTCGTGTTCGGATTCAGTCCGGCTTCCGCCCCTGCAAGCGCCTGGAAGAAATAAGCCCAAAAGGTGCGTTTGTCTGTAGTACCCATCTCGTAAAACCGCGGGCAGAATCGACGCACGCCCCGGGGTACCTGGGAAGAAAGCATTTCGGGCGGCAGCGCGTTCTCGATGATCTGGTCCCACAGTGGATCCCAGGGCGTCCCACCGAGTGCAACCTTCTTGATATCGATAGGGGTTGGCGGGACTGGTTGAATGGCCTGCGCATGCGAAGCTGTGCCTATTCCTATGCACAATGCAAGACTCGCGATCAGCCGCCACGTTTTCCGCACGAGGATACCCACGTTCAGTCTCCGCCACGAATCGATCCGATGTTCTGCCACCGGTCGCGAGAAAGCGCCGTGCGAGCTCATAAAGGCCCGCCCTGTCATGCCTGCGAACGTAGCCTTGGGTTCACGCCGCCTTGCGCGCTTTCGTTGCCGTCTTTCGCGCGGTGCGTGGCTTTTTCCGAGCTTGTGCCGCGGTCTTTCTCACTTTGGGCGCGGCTTTAACCAGAGATGGCGATTTCAGCTTGGGCTGTTTCGCAGTGCGATGATGGCCATGGTTCAGCGGTTGGATGCGCGCGGCTTCTTCTTCCATCCGCAGTTGAGAGTCGCAATCTTTTTGGCGCTCTTCTTCCAGGTATGCCGGAATCGTTTTCGTTGTCATGGCTAGAGTGTGGCAGAACGTGCGTCTTCCAAGCTGTCCACTTTAGCTCTATGTCGCCGGTCCGCATCGATTGGTGGAGATTGGTTCCGCGGTCGCCTAGGGTTGGCGTCCTGTAGAAACCTTTTCCCCGCGCGGGCGCAGGTAAGGAATTGCACGTTCCCAAGCCGTTTCGCTGTAGCGCACCCAACGAGGAGTCGAGCGTGGCGTCAGCGCCAGCATGTTGGACAAGTGACATAAAGACGGATGCAAATCCGCGACCAGCTTGATGAATGCTGTGAGAGGTACGGCGAGCAGCAAGCCCATCACACCCCACAACCAGCCCCAGAAGAGAATGCCAATCGTTGCCGCCACCGGCCCGATACTCACGCGATTGGCGATAAATTTCGGAATCAGAAGATTCGCGGACACGACATGCAGGAAGAGAATCGTCAGAGTGATGACAATGTATGGTCCCGGTGTGCTGAACTGAAGGAGGGCCGCCGCAAGAGGAAGAGCAAGCGCAGCGATCAGTCCGAGGAACGGCAGCAGATTCAAGAGTCCGCTGGCGATTCCGAGCGGTATGGCGCCTTTCACGCCAAGCCTCCACAAGACCAGCGTAGTGGCCAAGGCCATCACGGAGCCGACGATAAGGTTGCCAGCTACGAAACCGTGAATCATCTGGTTCAGGTTCGTGATGAACCGGGCCGCGTCTATCCTGGAGCTGAAGAGGCTGTTCGTTCGGATGGCCATTTGGTCCTTGGTGCAGAGCATGAAGAACGTCAGAAATGGAACCACTCCGGCAATAATCAACGCTCCCCACACAGATCCCACACCGCGCACCAAATAAGCAGGCCAGGTTGGCGATTCCTGCAGCCGCACCTCGGGAACTTTCTTGGTGGGATGCACGTCGTTCGTAATGGTTCCGGCACTTTGCTGAAAGTTCTGGATCTTCCGGCTAAGGGGCTCAATGGTTTGCTGAATCCTCGAGGCGTAGACTGGAAGTTCTTCCGCAAAGCTCATCGCTCTTCCGTAGAGCGCGTAACCCAGCAGGCCGATCAGTCCGATGCCTGCGAGCACAATGCCCGCCGCGGCCACACTACGCGGAATATGCAGTCTCTCCAGTTTCACCACCAGGGGGTCGAACAGGATCGCAAGAAATCCCGCCAGGACAACCGTGATGCAAATCGAACTGGCGTAGTACCCGAACACCGTCAGCAAGCCCGCGACTAATATGAAGAGTAGAATCGCGATTCTGCTGAGCAGCTTATCGGATGATGAGATCGAAGACGGCGGGGGCATCTCCGGCAGGCGTACCTGACTTTGTTCAGCCGCGTTCTTATTCGTAACCTGATCAGACATGCGTTTCCCGCGCGCGGATGCGCCGTTGGCTGGAGACAGGGTTAGCAGTACTCGGCCCTTGAGGCTGATAAGCGTGGCGCCGCCCCAATACAGAACTCCGAGCGCCAAGCTGACGCCCGCAGGCCTCTGCAGTTGTCTCGTGAGCTCGAACAAGCTCCCGGATATACGCTAATTTACTTCTCGAACACTTTTTCGATCTGTCCGACCTTCTTCTGAACTTTGCCGGTGTTTTTTTCGGCGTTGCCTTCGGCCTCTAAGTTAGGATTGTTCGTGACTTTGCCGGCCGTCTCTTTGACTTTCCCTTTTACTTCATGAACAGTGCCTTTAATCTCATCTTTCGTACTGGTGTTCATCTGTTTTCTCCTTGTAGATGAATGACATAGATCCGAAGATCCTCAGGGAGAGGTCTCGTTTCTGCTTCCGAAGCGCGCTCCCTCCTACAGCGTCAGCAGTCTGTCGAAAAACGACCGATAACGCTGTAGGGCAACCCGCAGGTCCTCAGTGGACACGTTGTCACCGCTGTCCCACTGCTTTTCCAAGCCTGACCGCTCGTTGGCGAAACCTTCCGCGAGTCGCTGCATCACCGCAGCGACCAACTTGTCTGCGTCTTCAACCGTCCGGCGTGGTTCATCCACGAAACCAGTCTGCACCTTGCTCCACTGCGATCGGAAATCTCCCATCTCCGACTCAGAAAACAAGGGCATGGGCTCTGATGCGGCCGTACTTTCCGGAGGTTTCGGCTCTGGGGCTTTTACCAGCTTGGGTTTTTCTGGCTGCTTTTCCGGAATGCCGTAGCTCGCCAACTCGGCCGTAGAAATATTCTCATCGATTCTCTTTGGTTCAGCCATTACGACACCTCTTTTTTCGGTCATTGGTACCTGTGAATCGCCAGTATCAAAGATTGGGGTTCGTAAAACTGGTCAGAATTGATCGTGTTGCAAATCAGCGCTGAAGCATCGTTCTTATGTGGCCTTACGCTGAGCGGGAACGCTCTTGCCCAGAGCCGTGGCCAGAGCAATTTGATGGTCCTGTTCGTCGATCAAGATCTCGCGAATTTGCTCGCTCATAGCATACTCGGCTAACTCCTCGCACTGGCGAACTCGCTCGCGGTAATTTCGAATCGTTTCCGTTTCGTTTTCGAGATCGAACTGCAACATTTCCCTGGCTTTCTCTGACGTCCGGACGGTCTTGGCTTCAACCGCCGGCATACCCCCAAGGTAGTCAATTTGCTTTGCGATGATTAGGGCGTGGCTCAGTTCTTCCGCTGCATGCTTTTCAAGTTCGCCGGCGATATTCATGAACTCAGCACCCTTCAAGACCTGTGAATAGACGACGTACCCGATGATTGCCTGGTATTCGCGCGACAGATCCTGATTCAACAGATCGATCAGTTCAGGGCGAGACACTTTCTTAAAACCTCCAGCAGTCGTTTCATCTTTCAAGGCGCTTTCCTCCAGGATAGAGTATGGGAGTGATGCTATTTTCGGACCTTCCGGTCCTTGAAGTGTGTAGCATCGGAGTCACGCTCACGGTACCAAGAACATCCCCACCAAAACTGTGCAAAACGGAACAGTCCGGCAACAACAGATGCGAGCGACGGCGAATTGGCCCAGCCCTATGAGGTTAAATCTTCTTGAGCGACGGTTGGTGGACCCTCACACGACCGTCATCATCCCACTTGACGACCGCGTCATCTTCGTTGGCTTGCTTAACTGTGCCGAATTCTCCAGTCGGCTTTCCAAAGTTGCCCAAACCCTCGACCCGATCTCCGGGGGTCAACTTCTGGCCGGTGGCAGAGGGCTCGGAGAGAGGTGGCCTCTTGGCTCGGTCTGAGTCAGGGATCGCTCCAGCGTGTGACAGGGGTGGTTGGGGAGCTTTACGCAGTTTGGGTGCAGGCTTATTGGTGCCATGAGTCATAGTGTTTTCTTTTCCACGAGGCCGGAGGATCGCGCTTCGCCACGACTGTTCATCGGCTCGATTAATAGAGGATAGGCCTGGAAAGAATGGCGCGCCGGTCCAAACTGCACAGTT
>JADGNP010000276.1 GCA_017883425.1 Candidatus Sulfotelmatobacter sp.
CTGGAGATTCTTCCGCTGGATGGCACGTTTACGCCCATGCCCAGCGGCGATCACCTGTGGCGCGTGAACGATCATGGCAAGACGCACCGCGAGATTGCCCGCCACTCGCGGGTTGACGCCGAAGCCTACGACGAGTTCGGCAAGGCGATGCAAGCGATGTGCCGGTTCGTTAAGCCGATCTTGAGTATGGTTCCACCGGATCCCACCACGCTGAACCCGCGCGAACTCATGAAGCTGTTGTTCATCGGGCGGCGTTTCCAGGGAATGTCGAGCTACGACAAGTACAACCAGGTGCAGCTCATGACCATGAGCGCCGCTGATTTTCTCGATCAATGGTTTGAGACCGATGTGCTCAAAGCAACGATGTCGGCCTCGGGAATTATTGGGACGTTCCTGGGCGTGCGCTCGCCGGGAACAGCGTATGTGCTGCTGCATCACTACATGGGCGAGATCGACGGGGCGTTCCGCGCCTGGGGATTTGCGCGTGGAGGCACGGGAGCGATTTCGGATGCCATCGCCGACGCGGCTCGAGAGGCGGGTGTGGAGATCCGCACCCAGTCGGGGATTTCGCAGATCATCGTAAAGAATGGGAAGGCCAAGGGCGTGGTTCTCTCCAACGGGGACGAGATTTATGCTGACGTGGTTTCTTCCAGCGTCGATCCGCGGCTCACCTTCACCAAGTTTATGGGCGCAGAACACCTTCCCGGCGACTTTCTCGAAGAAATCAATCGTTATAAGTTCCGCGGCTCTTCGGGCAAGGTCAACATGGCGCTGGATGCACTGCCGAACTTCAAGTGCATGCCTGGACCGGGCACGCACTTGCGGGGCGCGATTTCGATCTCGCCTTCGGTCGAGTACATGGAGCGGGCGTATGACGACGCGAAGTACGGCAACTTCTCCAAGCGGCCGTACATCGACATGGTCATTCCGTCGCTGACCGATCCCTCCGTGGCGCCGCCGGGAAAGCATGTTTTGTCGTGCTTTGTGCAGTATGCGCCCTATAAGCTGCGGCCCGGGCTGAACTGGGATGATCAGAAGGAGGCATTCGGCGACACCGTGGTAAATACGATTGCCGAATACGCTCCGAACATCAAAGACATTATCCTTCACAGGCAGGTGATCACTCCGCTCGATCTGGAACGGGAGTGGGGACTGACCGAGGGAAACATCTTCCAGGGCGAGCTTTCGCTGGAGCAGCTTTTCTTCCTGCGTCCCGTGCCGGGCTGGGCACAGTACCGGACGCCCATCAAGAACCTTTACATGTGCGGATCGGCGACGCATCCGGGCGGCGGCATCATGGGCGCGAACGGGCGGTTGGCGGCGCTGGAAATTCTCAAAGACATCAAGGGAGCGGCATAGCATGTCCGAACCGCGAGACGTTGTCATCATCGGCGGCGGCCACAACGGGCTGGTCACCGCGTTCTATCTGGCCAAAGCAGGGTACAAACCTCTGGTGCTCGAGCGCAGCGCGCAGGTTGGCGGGGCCGCGGTTACCGATGAATTTCATCCCGGGTTTCGTTGTTCGACGTTGGCACACACGGCGGGACCGATTCAGCCCAACATCCTGCGCGACATGCAACTGGAGCGGCACGGGCTCAGGCTGATCACGCCCGAGGTTTGCGTGACGGCGCTTTCGCCCGATGGGCGCGCACTTTCGCTCTATCAGGACGCGAACAAGTCGGCGCAGGAAATCGCCGCATTCTCGCAGAAGGATGCCGCGAAGTATCCCGAATTCCAGCAATCGCTGGGGAAGATCGGCAAGGTCATTAGCGAAGCGCTGGCAACCACTCCGCCCGACATCGACCATCCCAGTCACGGCGATTTGTGGAGCATGCTCAAGACGGGGCGCGCGATTCGCAAGCTGGGCAAGAAAGACATGTTTCGTCTGCTGCGCTGGGGACCGATGGCCGTGGCCGACCTGGCGTCGGAATACTTTGAAACCGAACTTTTGCGCGCGGTGATCGCGGCGCGCGGCGTATTTGGGACCTTTCTTGGGCCATGGTCGGCGGGAAGCGCGCTGGTGCTGTTGATTCGCGCCGCAGGAGATGCCCATCCCGCGGGCTCGGCGTGCTTGGCTGCAGGAGGCATGGGGGCGGTTACGCAAGCCATGGCATCGGCGGCAAAGGCTGCGGGCGCGGAGATTCGCACGGGCGCGGAGGTCATTGAGATTCGGGTACAGAACGGAGCGGCCACGGGCGTGCTGCTTGCGACGGGCGAGGAGATTCAGGCCAAGGCGGTCATCTCCAACGCCGACCCGAAACGCACCCTGCTCAAGCTGACCGATCCCACGCACCTTTCGCCGGACTTCGTGCAGAAGTTGCAGCATTACCGCGGGAACGGCACGGTCGCGAAGGTGAACCTCGCGCTCTCGGGGCTGCCGAAGTTCACGGCGCTCAAGAACGGCGATGCCAGTGCACTCAAGGGCCGCATTCACATTGGCAATGAGATCGACTATCTGGAGCGCGCGTTCGACGAAGCCAAGTACGGCAACTTCTCGCGGCAGCCGTATCTCGAAGCCACGATTCCGTCGCTGACCGACCCGACGCTGGCGCCTGAAGGCAAGCACGTGATGTCGATTTACATGCAGTACGCGCCCTATAAGCTGAAGGGCGATTGGGAAGAGCAGCGCAAGGCGCTCGGCCAGACTGTGGTGCAGACCCTCGCGCAGTACGCGCCGAATCTGCCCGAACTGATCCTGACGCACCAGATCATCACGCCGCGCGATCTGGAAGAGGTTTACGGGCTGACCGGCGGGCAGATCTTCCACGGGGACCTTGCGCTCGACCAGTTCTTTACCATGCGTCCGCTGCTGGATTGGGCGCGATATCGGACTCCGATTCAGAATTTGTATTTGTGCGGGAGTGGGACGCATCCCGGGGCGGGGCTGACCGGAGGCTCGGGCTCAAATGCTGCGCGCGAGATTTTGAAGGAATTAAAAAAGTAACGCTGGCGTCTCGCCGGCTGTCGCGAGAGCGTCTCGCTCTCGCGGCGGCGGCGAGACGCCGCCGCGACAGCCGCCGGGACGGCGGCGCTACCATGAAGAATTCCGCCATCCTGCTAATTTCTTGTCCCGACCGCAAGGGCGAGGTCGCAACCATTGCCGACTTCGTCTACCGGCACAATGGCAACATCCTGCACGCCGACGAGCACGCCGACGAAGAGTCGGGGCTCTTTCTGATGCGGGTCGAGTTCGATCCCAAGGATTTCGACATCGATCTGGCTGAGTTCGGCAAATACTTCGCGCCTGTGGCGGAAACCTTCCACATGAAGTGGCGCCTGGCGCAGTCGTCGCAGCGGCAGCGCATGATCATTCTGGTTTCGAAGTACGACCACTGCCTGGTCGATCTGCTGTATCGTCACAAGAGCGGAGAACTGGCCTGCGACCTCCCGCTGATCATCTCCAATCACGCCGACAACCAGGCGATTGCCGACTTCTACAAGATTCCTTACGCGATCGTTGCGGTCACGAAGGAGAATAAGACCCAGGCCGAGGCAAAGATCCAGGCGCTGATTGACGAGCAAAAGCCGGATTTCATGGTGCTGGCGCGCTACATGCAGATTCTGTCCAACGAGTTCGTCCACCGCTATCCGCAGCGGATCATCAATATTCACCATTCCTTCCTGCCAGCCTTCGTGGGCGCCCGGCCGTACCATCAAGCGTTTGAGCGCGGCGTGAAACTGATCGGCGCCACCAGCCACTATGTCACCGAGGTGCTCGACGATGGCCCGATCATCGAGCAGGACGTGGTTCGGGTGTCGCACCGCGACACCGTCGAAGACCTCATCCGCAAAGGCCGCGACCTGGAAAAGGTCGTGCTCTCGCGCGCCGTGCGCTGGCATGTCGAGAACCGCGTTCTGCTCTACGGCAACAAGACTGTCGTCTTCTGAGCCGCGGCGTCCCTCAGGGCTAAAGCCCGCATTCTTCCAACCCCGAACGGCACGGCTGAAAGCCGTGCCCTACCCAAGACCGATTGCCGAAACCAGTTCCAGACCCGTTTCGTGCCAACTCGTATTCCGCGGAAGTCCATGTACTTCCGGGGACGAGTCCTTTCACCGTGTGAGAGTTCTCGCTCCGGTAGTAACTTGCACCGAAAGTAACATTTCATTTTTACTTAGACATAGGTAAAGTTTCGGAAGGGAACTCTTGCTCTCGGGGGCACGTTTGGCCGAAGATCTTCGGTTTGAATTAGCCATTCTGGCGACTGTCCAGGGCTTCTACCAGAAGCTCATGCGGGACGCGCTCGGCGGGGACGTACCCATTCCGAGCGGTCTGGACGAGGATGCGCTGCGCCATTCCGAGCGTGAACTTCCGACCACACTGTCGCGGATGTACCGCTGGCTGCATCTGCTGGATATGGCGATCACGCCGGCCATGGTGCGGCAGGCACTGACTCCGGACACGGATTCTGAAGTCGCCGAGGCTCTGCTGCGGTATTTTGTGCGGCGCCGCGAGCCCAGCGACGTCAACCGCGACAAGACCGATCTGATCGCGACCTTCTTATACCGCCATCCGCGGGTACCGGGGCAGTGGGAACAAACCGGTTACGGGCTTGACGGTGCATTGCCACTTTCGCCATTCGAGATTGCGCTGATTGAAATCCTGGCCGATTCCGACGTCCCCTCGCTCCCCGAGGAGCACGTGCAATTGCTGCGGCGCTTCGATCCGTTGCGCGAAGAAATTGCCCGCTTCCGGGATTTCAACACGCTGATCGATTCCGGCATTATTGGGCGCGTGCGGGAACTGAAGCAGTGGCTGGATTCCTCGTTTTATCATCCCGGCGTGCTAGCCACGGTTTCCGCGTACAACGCAACTTTCGGCAAGAAGTTTGACGAATTGTTCGTCAAGGCGTTGGGCGAGATCAAGACCTTCGGACAGGCGCTCGAGGAAATGGGCGGAACAATTCTGACCACGGTCGACGGCGTGGAAGTCACGGTGGAGCATGTGGCCGCGATTCAAGAAAAGCAACTGCTGGCGGCCGACTACGGCAGCACGTTTGAGAAGTTCCGCCGGGTTTCGAAGCTGAAAAAAGAGCTGGACCGGCGTCCGCCAATCCGGCGGTCGCTGCTGACGCCGGGGGCGCAGACCTCGCGCTCCGCAGGCAGTGCAGGGGCGGCACCCAGAGCGGCCAAAGCGGCCGCCGCAAAGGCTCCTGCAGCGGCTGCAGTGTTCCAGCCGCCCACCGTTACCGCGCAACAACTCTCGGCGGAGGAAAGCAAACTTCGGCGCGTCGAGGAATCGATTCGGGTCTTTGTGCGCGTCGCCGATCCGAAATACCGCCAGGTTGTGCCCATGCGCTTCTTCAACTTGACGTTAACGACGCCGGAAGCCGACGCGTACAGTGCTCAGTTCCTGGAAGAAAAAAGTCTGCGCGCCGACGTGGCCCGTACCCTGATCCGGATGGTGTCGATTTCCGCGCGCCTCAGCACCGAGTTGGAAGAATTAAAGCGCAGCCAGAAGATGTCGTCTCTCTGGAAACTGCACGCCGATGCCGTGGTCGTGTTGCTGGACATGGCCAGCACCTCTATCGAGGACGCCGGAAGCGTTGCTCAAACCGCGGAGCAAAGCGGGGCTGGCGCAGCGGCTCGGACGATCCATGAGTCCGCGAAAAAACTGCGCAACCATGCGGATATTGCAGTGAAGACGCTCGCCAGCGTGAGCTAGACGCATCTTCAAAATCCAACCTTCACTATTACAGCAACGGTCAGCAAACGGAGAGCGACGAGGCAGAAAGTGTTCCTGCTATCAAGGCGTGACTTCGAACACCGACCCTCCGTCGTACGCGCCTCCGAGCATCGTCTCGCCGTAGAGATTGCCCGCAGCGTCGAAGATCAGGCCGCTAGGATACGAAACAGAGGGCAAGGTATACAGCACAGTGTGTGTCCAAGTCCCGTCCGCTGCAGGCGCCAATTCAAAGAGGTTAACGGGCGTCGTGCCGTAGAGGTTGCCAGCCGCGTCCTCGATCAGGCTGGGCCCGGGCTGCTCGCCATCGATGCCGTCAAAGGCAAAGATAACCTTTTCCGTCCAACTTGCCCCCACAGACGGTGACAATTCGCAAACCGCGCCATAGTGATACGTCCCGCCGTTGTTGGTAGAGACGAAGAGATTGCCGGCGGTGTCCATGGTCAGGCCGACAGGGCTCTCTGCCCCGTTCGCGTGCCAGTTGAAACTGTACAGCAAACGTTCCCGCCAGACTCCACTCGCTTCGTACAACTCGAACACCGTACCCACGGAATATTGGCCACCAGAGTACGTCGTCCCATACAGGTTGCCAGCGGAGCCGCGGACTAGATCGGAACTCGGACAACCGCCGCCATCTTTGGCATTGTTGCGGAAGCTATGCAGAACCCTCTCCCCCCAGCCTCCGCTCTTTGCAGGACTCAACTCGAACACAGTGCCGGAACCAAATGCGCCGCCGGAGCAGGTTGTACCGTAGAGATTTCCGGCCGGGTCGAGGATCAGGCCAGCTGCGGGCTGTACCCCGTCCTTGCCGTTGGACACAAAGCTATACAGCACCTTCTCCACCCATGTACGGCCGGAGGGCGTCAACTCAAACACCGTGCCATAGCCGTAAGCTCCCCCAAAGACGGTCGTTCCATAAAAATTACCTGTCGCATCGAGGATCACACCACCTTTCGGGCCGTACCCGTCTTGTCCGTTAAAGAGGAAGCTGTAAAGCACTCTCTCGGCCCATGATCCACCCGCTAATGGCGCCATCTCGAACACCGTGCCGGCCTGGTTCGCGCCTCCAGCTATAGTCGTGCCGTATAGATTCCCGGCGGCGTCAAAGATTACGCCACCCTGGGGGGAGGAACCATCCGTCCCCCTGAAGCTATGGATCGCCTTTGCCTGCTGGGCGTCGACGCGCGTGGCAGGTATGAGCAGACTCAACGCTGAGAAGGCCAGCATCGCTCTCAAGACAACGGAGATTTTATTGCCAAGCATCTGTAATCCCTCCTCAACGTACGACGCCCACGGGAAAAGACCAGACTTGCTGAATCGGGAGAACATCCCATGGGTGGTAACGGCTGTCAAGATGAAGGATTCTGCACAGATGAAGGATTCTGCACTAGCGAACTGAGACCAAAAGGGGTGACGGCCCGGATGACATCAACTGTCGTAACGATAGCCATTGCACTGATAGGCCCCATCGAAGGGGTTTTGAGTGTAATCGCCTTTTCTCAACAGTTGAGACCGCACCGTTGACGGAGAAGAAAATTCCTGCCTAGAACGATGGGGCGAATGTAGCAAACGGAGGCAAAACAAAACGCCCCAGACCTAAAAGTCATGGGGCGTTGAATTTGAAAAGCTCCCAAGAGTGATGCTCGAATCGGAAGGCGGCCAGCCACGCTTCAGTCCA
>JADGNP010000277.1 GCA_017883425.1 Candidatus Sulfotelmatobacter sp.
TGACCAATTGGATTTTGACGTACCAGTAGGTACCAGAGGGGATTGCTATGATCGTTACTGTATCCGTATCGAAGAGATGCGACAAAGTGTTCGGATCATTGTGCAATGTCTTAATCAAATGCCTAGTGGCATGATCAAAGCCGATGATCGTAAGCTATGTCCTCCATCACGATCTCGAATGAAACTATCTATGGAATCTTTAATTCACCATTTCGAACTTTATACAGAAGGTTTTTCTGTACCAGCTTCTTCTACCTATACCGCAGTAGAAGCTCCTAAAGGAGAATTTGGTGTCTTTCTTGTCAGTAATGGAAGCAATCGTCCTTACCGTTGTAAAATAAGATCACCTGGCTTTGCCCATTTACAAGGACTCGATTCTATGTCCAAACATCACATGCTAGCAGATGTAGTCACCATCATAGGTACTCAAGATATTGTGTTTGGAGAGGTAGATAGATAGGACTACGTCTTGCTCAGGACCCTAGCTGCTTTATTGCGAGCCAAAACAGCTGCGCCTCAATTGTATGGAATTGACCCATTCAATCAACTATTCTTTTTGAAGCGGATAGTGCAGAGTGCTCATTCGGAATGCTCATTTAGTGAACTTGGACCATTCAATTGCATAAGTTTTATACTACCCACCCTAGTATAAGTAGTAGGGTACATCAAAGAAAGAATAAATATTCTAGTAGTGGGGTACATCACTGAAAGAAGTTCCAGCCAGGAAAATATATAGATACATACTTGCAACCATTGATTGACGAATGCCCATATGGAGGAAAACGATCGTGTGAAGGAGTAAATACTTTCGACTCCGGCACGTAAGCATAATTTGCAAATGAAGGAAGGAAACTTGCTTTACTGGAGAATACAGTGAAGGAAGGGCGAGAGATTCCACAAATGGAGTAGGCTAAGCAGTTGACAAAGCTTGTTCAGTTGGCAAGATTGGAGTTACTTATGAAAGAAATGGAGTTGGTTAAAAAAGTTTCATACCCGGAGAGCTTTCATACCCTAGCTGGTAGAGCTAAGTGATACCGAAGTACCCCGGGAGTTTCTTTCGAGTATACTCAGATAGAGATGCTGAATAGACAAGTATGGGAGAAGATAGACAAGTATGGGAGAAGATAAGGACCAGGTCCCTCTTACCCAGTGAGGGATGGCTTCAAGTGCATTAGGGTCAGAAGGATTCGTAGATGAGCTTGCATACGTCTTACCTCACTTCTTTACCCGAGAACTTACTTTCTTTAGGTACAATTGGCAACAAGTTGAGGTGACAATACTGATCTTACTCATTCCACTTCTACTTTACCCCAGAGCGAGCGAGTGGGCGGGCCCCGGGCAAGGAAGTTGGATTTTCTCTTCACCTCCTTTAGTCCTGACAAAAATGGAAATCGCCGGAGCTGTTGAGCTCCGGCGATTCGCCTCATGTTCCTAGTGCCCGATCTTACCCGGCGTAAACACTTCCACTGAACCAGGTTCGTCCTCGGAGCCGATGCGGAACAGTGCTGCCTGCGCCTCGGCATGCTCGCGCAGTTCCTGCATCTCGTCGACGACGACGCCTTCCGGCTTGTCCTGCTTACGCTGGACCCTGCGCTCTGCTTTCTCGCGCTGTTTTTGTTGCCGCGTCTGTTCCTTCTGGCGTTTAGTAAAAGTCGATCGTCCTCGTGGCATTCACAATTCCTCCTTAATATTATTGCTTGCGGTGCCGGCCTGCCCATCGACGCGTCCGGCTGCCTCCAGGAAACAAGAAACCTACCAGCGCGGTTCGCGCGGCTGGCGTGCATGCCCCTGATAGTCGTCGCGACCTCGTCCGCCGCCTCCACCCCCGCCACCAAACTTCTTTCCACCGCCGCCACCACCACCGCCCTTGGGACGGTCGGTCTTGGGCTGCGCCTCGTTGATCTTCAACGCGCGTCCGCCCAGTTCCGTTCCGTTCAGTGCCGCGACTGCTTTATCGGCTTCGGCGGCATTGGTCATTTCCACAAACCCGAACCCCCGGGCTCGTCCCGTCTCCCGGTCCGTCACGATGCTGACTTTTTCCACCGCACCGTGAGCCTCGAAAACGGTTCGCAACTCGGCCTCGGTTGTGCTGTGGGGCAAATTACCTACGTAAAGATTCTTCATTGCAGTTCCTCTCTGAGTAAATCATCTAAAGTCCGGGTTTCGGCTGCGATCCGCTTGAATTCCCTGGTTTCCAGATCGCGTGGCGGCACTGGCCTGTCCTGCGTCGCCTTGGTGCGCGCGTGCGCCAACGAGCGCACCGCGGAAATTCGCTGCGAAGCTTCCAGGATTCCCCATCGTTGCGACGCTTCCCCCAGAAGGTCCGCCGCCAGCGCCGCTCTGACGTCTTCCCGGACACCCTGATCTCCACTCTTCTGAACCAGCCGGACTCCATCCGCCTTCGGTCTGTCGGCAAGGTAACCCGGCTTCCCCACCAGAAACGAAATTTGCTGCGGGGGTGTCGCCCGGCGCAGGTCGTCACAAAATTTGTCCCGGTGTCCCAGTCCGCTTTCCATGTCAATCAGCACCAGGCTGTAAAGATCCGCACGCCACCAGGATCGTGCCTCACTGATGTCGGCCGCGCAATCCACTTCCATGCCAAGTTTTCTCATGGACTCGGCACGCAGGTCGCGCTTGGTCGCCGAAGTGTCTACCAGAAGAACGCGTCTATTTTTCAGCTTACTGGGCAGCGCCGCGGAAAGCGGCAACTCAAGCAGCGGCGTATTCATGCCACCACCGGCTTCTTCTCCGAACCCGCTACTGCCGGTTTCGCTTGCGTTCCCGCGTTCTTCAGCAGTTGGCGGTTTCGTATCCGGCGCGCCAGCTTCTGCTTCCGTACTCGGTTAAACCTCGATTTGTCGCCGTTAACTCCGGACATAATTGACTCCTGTCATTCGGGCAGGTTGGGTGAACCGTTGTTCTCCTGGGACTGTCGTGGGACTGCTAGCGAACGTGATGGCAACGAGCCTCAGCGGTTCGTCGCGATGCACATCTTTGGATTGAGCAGCCGTGTCCTGCCCGGGCATAGAGTGAAGAGTGAATGGTTCAGGGACACTCGCCGATACAGATAAAGACGCCTCTCGATCTCTCAATCGCGAAGGCGCAAATAGGGCCTGAGTCTTCGAGGTTAAGTAATTTAAGTATACCCTGTTTACCCTCATCCTGCTGCCGCATCGCAAACTGAATAGGAGCCGTCTTGAATTTTACGCGACGCGACGAATTTCACTCTGCTCCGAAGAATAGAATAGGTCGACATGACTTCGGACGTCAGACCTCAGCGGTCCGAGGTCCGAGGTCCGAGGCCCGAGGTCTGAGATCCGACGTCTGCCGTCCCAGGTCGATCCTGGACTGCCCTCGCATTCCAGCTTGCCAATCCCCGCCTCTGCGCGTATCATCAAGATGTACGTTAGTCCGAATCGGACGTGAGCAGTTCTCGCCTCAACAGCTAGTAACCTCTCGCAGTACCTCCGAATCTCTCCAGCGTAAATTGATTAAACAAAGGAACACCTAACACCATGGCAGAACAAGGAACAGTGAAGTGGTTTAACGACGCCAAAGGCTACGGCTTCATCAGCCGCCAGTCCGGCGAAGACGTTTTTGTGCATTTCTCGGCGATTCAAGCGGGCGGCTTCCGAAGCCTGCAAGAGGGCCAGACCGTGCAGTTCGACGTGACCAAGGGCCCCAAGGGCTGGCAAGCTGAGAACGTCCAGCCGCTCTAGACCATCCCCTTATTGCAAAAAGGCGATCTCCCTCGGGAGGTCGCCTTTTTCATTTTCCAATAAACACTCTCCGCTACTCTCGGTCCCGCCTGAAAACCAACATAATTAACGAGAAACCGATCGCGCACGCCAATCCCAGCCGCGAAGTGGCGCAAGTACGCAGCCCACGGCGCAAGCCGTGGGTGGCGTCGAGTAAATGGGAACCAGCCCCGGAGGGGCGAAAGACAAGCTACGACAAGAGTCTGTAGGGATGACGAAGGTTCTCGCACAACAGAATCGGCAACCGCGGCCTTTCCGGTGGAAAAGGAAAGACCTTAAACCGCTACAAATCAATGGTGCCATCGAAGGGACTCGAACCCCCACACCGTTGCCGGTACATGGACCTGAACCATGCGCGTCTGCCAATTCCGCCACGATGGCAAGTGGACTTACATTGCAGCAGCGACCATCTCGGCCGCCGTATCAGGAAGACCTACAGCTTTATTCTACAGACACGAGGCCACGTGTCAAACCTCACGGAAGCCGGTCGCCAGAAGCCGGAGAAGCCGCCTACTCCAGCTTCGCGCTCATCGTAATCTTCGCGTTCAGCACCTTCGACACCGGGCATCCCTTCTCCGCCGCCTCCGCATATTTCTGGAAGGTCGCCGCATCCGCGCCCGGCACCTTGCCCACCACGTCGATGTGGCTCGCCGTAATCGTCCACCCTGCATCCAGCTTATCCATCGTCAGCGTGACGTTGGTCGAAATGCTCTCCGGAGTCAGATTCGCCCCACCCAACTGCGCCGACAGCGCCATCGAAAAACATCCCGCATGCGCCGCCGCAATCAGTTCTTCAGGATTTGTCCCTGGAGCATTCTCGAACCGCGTCGTAAACGAATATGGAGTATCTTTTAGCACCCCACCCGGCGCCGACATCGCGCCCTTCCCGTCCTTCAGCCCGCCCTTCCAAACCGCACTAGCCTTGCGTTGCATGACGTTCTCCTCGTTATGATTTCTGAAGCTCGCCCTCATTGTAGACGGAACCCAGCAGACCTGTCAGGACAGGCAAAGATACATTGGCGGATCTCTAGAATGCTACGGGAAGGTGGATGTAACTGACAGCTGATGGCTGACAGCTGATAGCAGCCTTAGCAAAAAATCCGAGCAGCTCAAATAGAACCCGCGCTGCGGACACTTCAACTTGCACCGGCTCTCGCGCAGTTTCGACGAGCAGTTCGGACCATCCTGCCCCGGATCAGCCGCCTTCGCTCCCGCGCCCGCGCTCACTCGCCGCAGAAAAGTAGCGCCGCCGTCCCGGCGGCTGTCCGGCGGGCGTCCTCGCCCGCCGCGCTGGCTCATGCCCACAGACCGTCCCTCGCCCCCGCAAATCCAGATCTCGATTTCGCAGCGGCACGAAACCTGCGGCTCACCCGCCGCGCCCTCACGCCGCGCGATCGCTCACCGCCAGCGAAGTCCGGCTCCAGCAGTCGGCCATGAGCCGCCACACTCCCAGCCTCCGCCACACCTTCACATACTTCCCGCGCTCCGGCACCATCGTGCCATCTGCCTTCCGCACTACCGCGGAGAAGCGTCCCACCTCCATCGCCATGTCGCCGGTATGTTCCACCCGCGTGGTTTCCATACGCAGATCGCCGTACCCCGCCTCACCCAACTGGCGCAGCAATCGCTCCACCGCCTTTGGCCCGTGCGCCCCCTCATGGTGTGGGGCTATCAGCTCGCCGTCGCTCACGAACAGGCCGGCGGCTTGATCGTAGTTTCCCGTATTGAAAGAGGTTGTGAAATCTTGCGTTAGGTCGCGTAGTTGGGACTCCACATCCCGGAAGGGACGGGAGTCCACCGAGGGACTCGTGTAAGGCCGGTACATCTACTACCTCCTGGGGGAAGGCACATGGCTGACTCTCCGTGGCCAGGCGGCGAGTCAAACCGAAAAGCCCGCTTATTCTAGCGCAAAACCAACTTATGGAAAGAGAAAAGTTTTCCTCCCCACGGATTCAAAAAATGGATTGAGAAAAATCGTTAAGGTAGTTATCTCTCAAACGGAGCCGAGCGGCTGGGCAGCCGCAACACGCCGGAGTTACTGCTCGTCGCCTTCGCAGAAGCCTCCGACGACGCCTCCATCAGGCCTGGGTTCTCGCGCTCCGCGATCTGCCTCTTCACGCGTTCCATCAGCACCACAAGTTTTTTCGACTCGTGGTCTCTCTCAGCCTGTTTGCACATCTTCTGGAAATCTTGCGGAGCGTAGCTAACACGATTTGTCATGGGGGAAATAATCCTCTTGCGAGGAGAAGGCATAGCCTACCCTATCGCCCGCCACTTGCCAAGCCCCCCGCAACCACGGCCGAATCTAGGATGAATTCCCCCCTCGCAGCTCGACCTCTCCTAAGTACACTCAGAGCCAGAGCAGCCGCAATTCTTGCGGGTCACTCTGATCTTCCGCCCGAACGACGCAACCCTTCCCTGACCCAAGAATCGACGTAACTCCTTAGCCCGCTCGCGTCAAATACCGGTATTCATCGCCGCTCTCATCCGCCAGCAAAACCCACAACGAGTACACTCCCAGCGCGGTCCCGAACGGCGGATGAAACAGCGCCAGTACGCCCAGGATGATTGCCGCCGTCCGCGCCCAAGGGGCCCTCTGCATCAGCCCCATTCCCACGCACACTCCCCCTGCCGCCAAAATCACCAGACTTCCGCCCGCCACATAAAGAAGAAGCTGAAACAGTCCCGGCCACGGCTCCCTTTCATGCAGCATGAAATGCAGGCCTCGCCCGAACACCATCAGGCCCAGTGCCGGGATCAGAAACAGCCCTCCGATCACCATCCACAGAATCCCCAGCGTGTGCAGATGCCGCGCCAGTCGCGATTGCGCCACCCCGCTGACCGGATCTCCAACCCGCCGCCCGCAATTGGGACACACCACAAAACCAGCCTGCGTCTCAGTTCCGCACCGGTTGCAGAACATAGAACCTCCCGCTGTTCTACTCTCAGATACGGAAACAACCCCCTCCGGGTTCGACAAAACGCACCGCCTCCAGCCGCCCCAGCTCCCTCCGCCATTACCTCCAGAGGTACATGACCTTAGTGACCGTTGAGCCGCCGCCCCTTTTGCATGAAAATCCACTGCAAGGCCGATTCCGCCTTGTCGGAGAGAGCGTGTGTTCTACCGTAAAACTCTAAGCGTCTGTCTATTCCTCGCGGCCAGCGTTTCGCTGGCGGCCGCGCGCGATCTTGCGCTGGTCTCCAACAAGGCCAACTCCCTGTCCGGCATCACTCTGCCGGACTTCGTGAGGGTCTGCAAAGGCCAGACCAACCGCTGGCCTGACGGCAAGTCTGTCACCTTCATCATGCGCAACCCCTCCACGCCGGAAATGAAGTTCTTTCTGGAAAAAATCTACGAACTCCCGGAAGCGCAGGTGAAGGACCTCATTGCCTCCGCCAACCACGGACGCATGGGTCATCCTGCCGTCATGCTCGTCGATTCCGACGAAGACCTGGTCAACAAGGTCGCATCCATCCCCGGCGCCATTGGCGTCGTGGACGTGTACGCCATTAACAGCAGCGTGGCAGTCGTCAAACTCGCCGGCAAACTGCCGCTCGAGCCTGGCTACCTGCTGCACGGCAATTAACGC
>JADGNP010000023.1 GCA_017883425.1 Candidatus Sulfotelmatobacter sp.
CGTCAAACTCACGCGCTGCAGTTTCGTAAACAGTTCGTTAACGATCACCGACACCTACCTGGCTCTGACCGATTCGACCTTTACGAACTCGGCGGTGCAAGCGTTGCGCGGCTATGTTCGGCTGCTGGGAACCAACACGGTCGATGGGCAGCCCTTCTCCATCATCCGCGAAACCATCCAGGCAGTTCAGCCGATGCTGGTGGATGGCGTCAAAGCCAGCAACGTCTCAACCGCGGGTGGGCTAAGCCTGTCCGGAGGGAACTTTTTTCTGGGTTCGAAGAACGTGCTCCAGGGAAATCTCTACCCCGTGGACGTTGAAGGAGGATTGCTGCCTTCTTCGCAGATCCCGGTGTCGGGCAACACCAACAATCTCATTTGGGCGCACGACGGCGGCGGCGGGCCGGTCGCACGCTGGGCGAAATTGGGACTGCCCTACCTGGTGGATGGATACATCAACGGCGGCGGTACGCTCACGATTGATCCCGGCGTCACCGTCCTGTTCGATCCGACGAAAACAGGATTCGCAGGGCTGAACTTCGTATCCACTCGCCGCCTGATCGCCAATGGTCTGCCTGCTGCTCCCATCACCTTCGACGCTCTCAATCCCGGCATTCCCTGGAACGGATTGCTGTTCCAGACGAATTACACCGAGGGGAACCGCCTGGACTACGTGACGATACAGAACGCACAGTTTGCTGTCTCGTCCAGCGACAACTTTATGGAAGTCACCAACTCTTTGCTGCAACAGAACCAGACGGCCGCAAATGCGAATAGCTTCGGCATCGTCAATATGAGTAAGACGCGTGTCTTCAACAACGGAATCGGCGTGCAGACCACTCCGCGAGGTTCCTTTGTGCTGAGCGCCGCTGATCTGCTTCCCAACTGGTTTGAAGGAAATGGTACTGGAGTTTCGGCCTCGGGCTCCACGATTCCCGCCCAGAACAATTATTGGGGATCGCCGACCGGTCCGACCAACCCCAGCAATCCCGGCGGGCAGGGCGACAAGATCGTAGGCTCAGTGACTTTCAAACCTTTCCTCACCGCCCCGCCGGATATCACGAAGAACCCTCCCATCGTTCGGATTGTTCCGCTCGGCAACAGCTGGTACGGGATTGACACGATCACACGCCCTCCCGACTTTGTGGCGATGCCGGGGGAAAAACTGATCCTGCGATGGACGGTTTCGAACAGCACCACGGTCGCGAGCCAGCGAATTCTGCTGTCTCCGGAAACGGCGATCTTTGATTCCTCCACATCTCCGGTGATTGTGCTTGCCGACAACATTCCGGCCAGCGCTCGCTCGCTAGAGGTCACGATTCCCAGCATAGGATTCGCAGCTACCAACTTGCCCCAGTTCCTGCGCGTAATTTCGATCGACTCCAGTGGCCAACAGGGCTGGGACCAGACCCCGATCATCGTGCCCACGAACACCGTCACCGGCAATATTCAGATTACGTCCAGCTACGTAGGCAAGTCGTTCATCGGAAGCCACGCCACACCCAGTGAAACCTGGACGGGAAGCAGCAATGGAGGTTCGACAGAAGGTGACATATTTCTCGAGTCCGACGGCGGACTCTTCCCCACCCTGGGTACTCCCGCGCTTCCTGTAGTCAGTACAGATACGGCGAGGCAGGTCGTCCTTGCGCACAACAACTCAAACGATCTCATGTGGTTCTTCTCTCCGGGGTATTTCTCGATTCGGCCCGACCCTGGATTGGGATTGCAGGCTCCTGTAGTGGCGCTTACACAGCCGACCTCCGGGCAATCCTTCGCCGGCGGGAGTATGGTTCCGATCAAGTGGACCGCGTCGGCGCAGCAAGGGCTGCGTTCCTTCGATCTCCAGTATTCAACCAACGGCGGTCTGACCTGGCACTTCATCACGCAGGGTCTGGGCGCCTCCGCCCGCAACTTCAACTGGCAATTGCCAGCAAGCAGCGGGATTCCTGATGTCCGGGTGCGCGTGATCGCGAGGGACAAGATTTTTCAAGACAGCTCGGACGGCGCTGCCACGGTGTTCTCGATCACACCGTGATGCGCCTCAATCTGGTTCCTGACCGAATCAGCTCATCTGAACTGCGCTCTGGAGGGTTCACTGCTCAAGCGGGGGATCGCTTCCCTCGACCGGCGATCTGACCGACGTTCCTTTTCGAATCGAAGGGCACCATAGCCCGGAGGCTTTCCTATGAAACGCAACAACTCTCGCTCTTTGCACAGGTCTTGTGGAATGGCCGCTCTGCTCTCCATTTGCCTGGTTTTCGTCAGCCTGCCGGCGCTTAGTCAAAAGAAGGACGACGGTGTTCTCGACCAGCAACTTCAGAAGATCCTCCATAAGGCGGGATTCACGGGACGGGTCGAATCCAGCCTTGAAACGCGTCTGCAGAGGAAACTGAACCCGCAACTGGCGGATCTGGGCCGTTTGCTATTTTTTGACGTGGCGGGTGGGCTGCACGATGACAATACTTGCGCCGGTTGCCACTCTCCCAGTTCCGGGTTTGGAGACACACAGTCGATCGCGATTGGCGTTCAGAACAACCTGATTGTCGGTCCGAATCGTAGCGGACCGCGCAACCAACGTCGCACTCCTTCCGTGGTCAATACCGCCTTTTACCCCAAACTCATGTGGAATGGCCGGTTCAGTTCCCTCTCCGGCGACCCGTTCGACAACTCGCAAGGTTTTGAATTCCCCTTGCCCGAAGGAACGACCCGCTTCCCTCCGAACGATCCGATCGTCAAGCAATTGCTGGTGGCGCAAGCGCATATTCCGCCAACGGAGTTGGTGGAGGTCGCAGGCTTCACCGGTACGGCGGGTACGATTGGGCCGCGTTTCGACCAGTTCGACGACGGGTTGGGCGGTGTGGTTCCGCTTCCTGACGAGAGTGGTTTTCGCAACGAACCGATCCGGCAGGAAGTTCTGAAGCGTCTTAACGGCAACGCGATCTACCGCAAAATCTTTGGCGCACTCTTCCCGGAAGTAGCCTCGGGAGCTCCGATCGACTTCACGATGTTCGGTCGCGCCATTGCTGAATTTGAATTTACTCAGGTCTATGCAAACGCGCCGCTCGACAAATTTGCCCGCGGCGACACCCACGCGATGGTGAGCACCCAAAAGCGAGGTGCTTTGATTTTCTTTGGCAAAGGACAGTGCTCCGCCTGTCACAGCGTTGGCGGCCAGGCCAATCAGATGTTCAGCGACTTCCAGATGCATAACATCGGTGTTCCTCAAATCGCCCCATTGTTTGGTGTCGGCCTGGGGAACGTGATTTTTGATGGTCCGAACGAGGATGAGGATTTTGGCCTGGAGCAGATTACCGGCGACTCGAACGACCGTTACAAGTTCCGCAGTTCCCCGCTTCGCAATGCGGCGCTGCAGCCGGCGTTCTTTCACAACGGAGCCTTCACCCGGATCGAAGACGCCATCCGGCATCATCTCGATGTTAAAGAATCGGTGAATCACTACAACGCTGCCGAGGCCGGGGTCGACCCTGACCAGACGCATCGGCTTGCCGCTTCAGGGCCGATGTTGGAATCCTTGGATCCCCTTCTCGGGAATCCAATCCGCCTGAGCGATCAGGAATTTCGTAATCTGGTTAGTTTTGTGCGCGATGCGCTGCTGGACGGTCGGGCTCGCAAGAGCCATCTGTGTCCCCTGATTCCCGACTCGGTGCCAAGTGGAATGCCCTTGTTGTCGTTCGAGGGTTGTTCCCAAAGATAAATCCACCAGCGAAACGCGACTTGCGCCATCGATCGATCACAGACAGGAGAAACACATGCCGATCCGCAGTGCAGTATCCGATTGACTCACCAGGCGCTCGAACGTATTCGTATCGAAATCAGGATGTACCTCGATCCGGCGCCCGCCCGGCAGCACCACGGCCAGCCCACAACTCGCTCTGTGCTGCGTCGGCGATTTCCAGGCGGCCAACTCCACCGGCACCAACCGGCCAAACCAGCCGGCCGAAGAAGCTCTTCTACTCTTTCTCGTCCAGCGTTGCTTCTTCAGATGACGATTCAGCGTGCCAAAGCCCAAGCCCCGGCTCCGGCAGAACTCGCTGCGTCGCATGCCGCTGCTCACAAACTCCGCCACTAGCTGCTGAACTTCCGCTTGCGTACGTCGCTTGGGCGCTACCAACGTCTTTGCTACGGTCATCCAGCTACTTCAACACAGACACGACTCCGCGAACAGGTGTGTTGGTCGAACGCTTACACTCAACCAAGGCTTATGAAATCGGGTGCCGACAAGCTTGAACGGGAGAATAGTAAGAATAGAAGCAGCGCCTGGCGGGCCGATTTGCCAATCAGAATCCAAACCTACAAATGTGATTCCGACACGGACAATGCGTGTACGAAGCCGCGCCATACGGACAGCAATTCGCAGAATAGTAATCTCCACAGTCTGGCCGGCGGATCTGGCAAGAAAGTCATTCAATTAGGCAAAGGGAGCAGGCGTCAGCACGATATCCTCCTCGCGAGCCTCGCCGATGTGAGCAGCCTGACCGCTGGGATGTGGCGTATTTTGCATGCACAATGGCGTGTTTTGCATAGCAAAGCACGGGCCCAACATGTAAATTAAAGCCCATGTACAACGCGAAAGCCTATTCCGCTGCCAGCGCGACATCGCGGCTGGCCTCTACCACGATCCCGAGGCGCGAACCAACCGAACACGACGTACAGAGCGAAATCCTGTTCTGCGGTATCTGTCACTCCGATCTTCACTCGGTGCGTAATGAGTGGAGCGAATTCATGCCCACTGTGTACCCGATTGTTCCGGGCCATGAGATTGTCGGCCGTGTCACCAAGGTCGGCTCAGCAGTCACGAAGTTCAAGCCCGGCGACCTCGCTGCAGTTGGCTGCCTAGTCGACTCGGACGGCACCTGCCCCGAGTGCCGGGCTGGTCTTGAGCAGTTCTGCCCCAACCTGACACTCACGTTTAGTATGCCGGACAAGCACCTCGGAGGCGTTACCTATGGCGGCTACTCCGAGAGCATTGTCGTTGACCAGAGATTCGTGCTGCGCGTCCCCTCGAATCTGAACCTCGCGGGAGCCGCGCCCCTCCTCTGCGCTGGGATCACAACATACTCGCCCATGCGCCGCTGGAAGGTCGGCAAAGGCAAGAAAGTTGGCGTGGTTGGTCTCGGCGGACTGGGTCACATGGCCGTGAAGTTTGCCCGTGCGCTCGGATCTCACGTTGTTGTCTTCACGACTTCACCGAACAAAAAGGAAGACGCACTCCGCCTCGGCGCCGACGAAGTCGTCATGTCCCGCAATGCCGACGAAATGCAGAAGCACGCCGGCAGTTTCGACTTCATTCTCGATGCTGTCTCCGCCGATCACGACATCAATGCTTATCTCAACCTGCTCGGCCGCGACGGCAACCTCACCCTCGTCGGCGCTCCGCCGAAGGCTCTCGCCGTCTCTGCCTTCAGTCTGATTATGCGCAATCGAAACCTGTCGGGCTCAAACATCGGGGGCATCGCCGAAACCCAAGAGATGCTCGATTTCTGCGGGCAGCACAACATCGCCGCCGATGTCGAAGTGATCCCGATCCAGAAGGTTAACGAAGCCTACGAGAGACTGCTCAAGTCGGATGTGAAGTACCGCTTCTCCATCGACATGGCTTCTCTCAAATCTGAGTAGACCGATGAATAAACACTTTCGCTTCTCAGGCAGCAACTTTGTGAAGTTAGAAGAACTGGGAGTCCGTGCATCTGCAGTCCTGCGCAGAGCCGGGCTTCCCCAGGAGTTCATTGATCAACCTCGCGTGCTCCTCAACACTGAGGAACTTTTTGCACTCTGGCGTGCCGTGGGCGAAGTCAGCACCAACCCTACGATTGGTCTCCTGCTCGGCACAGAAAACAGGACTGAACGATTCCACCCTATCGGCCTCGCCGCTCTCTCGTCAGAGAACTTCGGCGCAGCCATCGATCAAATGGCTCGTTATAAGCAGCTCACCTGCCCGGAGGAGATCCTACAGGAAAAGGACGACGAAGAGTGGGGCATCCAGTTCCGCTGGCTCCTGGCTGATGAGGTCGAGCCTCCGGTACTGAACGAATGCTGCTTCGCTTGGGTGCTCTCGATTGCGCGTCACGGCACAGGTACGCGCCTGTCACCGCTTCGCGTAGAGTTCGTACAACCCCGGGAGCACGTAAAGGTCATTGAGCGCCACTTTGGCTGCCCCGTGGTCTGCGGAGCCGCTCGCAACGCGATCGTGTTTCGCGTCGCCGACGCCCAGCGATCGTTCGTTACGCGGAACGCCGAGCTTCTGGGGATGCTTGCGCCGCAGTTTGAGGAAGAGCTGAAGCGGGAGAGCGGTGACGAGAATTTCCTCGAGCGAATCCGTGTAGCGATACAACAAAAGCTCACGGGCCAACGCCCGACCATCGAGGACATCGCCGATGCGCTACATATCAGTTCTCGTACCTTGCAGCGGCGTCTGCAAGATGAAGGATCAAGCTTCCAACGAGTGCTAGAAGAAGCTCGTCACCAGCTTGCTCGCCACTATCTCACTAACTCCGTCCTTGAGCTGAACGAAGCTGCGTACCTCCTGGGATACAACGACGCAAACTCCTTCGTTCGTGCTTTCCGCACTTGGGAAGGAGTTCCACCCGCTCGCTGGCGCGAACAGCAGCGTGCAAACGCAGCGTCTTAACCGGCCCCCGTTGTTAAAAGGAGCAGAAAATGCAAAAACGCACACTCGGAAAAAGCAACTTGGAAGTATCGGCCATCGGTCTCGGCTGCATGGGAATGAGCTTTTCCTACGGGCCGCCCAAAGACACGCAGGAGATGACATCTCTTCTCCGTGCCGCCGTAGAACGTGGCATCACCTTCTTTGACACCGCCGAAGTCTACGGCCCGTACTTGAACGAAGAGCTAGTGGGTGAAGCCCTCGCTCCGTTTCGCGGGAAAGTAGTGATCGCCACCAAGTTTGGGTTCGACCTAGGTCCTAATCTTGATCCTCGGGGAATAAAAGGTGCGCCGGGCCTGAATAGCCGGCCGGAGCACATCAAGGAGGCTGTCGAAGGTTCGCTCAAGCGGCTCAAGGTTGAGACAATCGACCTGCTCTATCAGCACCGGGTTGATCCGAACGTAGCGATCGAAGACGTCGCCGGCGCAGTGAAGGAACTGATTCAAGCAGGCAAGGTCAAGCACTTCGGACTCTCCGAGGCAGGCGCAAAGACGATTCGTCGCGCACACGCAGTCCAGCCGATCACCGCTCTCCAAAGCGAATACTCCCTCTGGACACTAACCCCCGAGAAGGAAGTGATACCAACCCTCGAGGAGCTCGGGATCGGCTTCGTGCCGTATAGCCCCCTTGGCAAGGGATTCCTGACGGGAGCGATCAAAGAAAACACGACGTTCGCCAGTTCCGACTTTCGCAGCACTCTCCCTCGCTTTACGCCGGAGGCTCTCAAGGCGAACCAGGCACTGATTGACCTGCTCGCCAGCATTGGGAAGCGAAAGAACGCGACTCCTGCTCAGATCGCACTCGCTTGGCTGCTCGCTCAAAAGCCGTGGATTGTTCCGATCCCAGGCACGACGAAGCTACACCGCCTCGAAGAGAACATCGGAGCAGCGGCAGTCGAACTGACGCCCGACGACCTCCGCGACATCGATAGCGCCGCCTCAAAGATCAAGGTAGAAGGGGCTCGATACCCGGAAAAACTTGAGCGAATGACCGGCCTGTGATCAGCAAGAGGTAACTAACATGAGTAAAGAACCTTCCGCAGCAGAGAAGCTGATTGGCGATTTCTCGCCCAAGCTGGTCGATCTGACTGATCGCGTACTTTCTGGGGACGTCTGGGAACGTCCCCAGCTTTCCGAGCGCGATCGCAGTCTCGCAACGGTAGCCGCGTTGATCGCCATGAATCGTCGAACAAAGGATTTAACCGAGCACGGTCAGTGATCTTAGTCCACGTAAGGGCTTGAAAAACCGAGAACTGATTTTAAGTGATTTGCCGCAACCACACGTTTGAGCCAAGAAGGGGATCCCCTGGGGGCGCGAGGATGGGACGCTCGCCGGGAGCCAAAACGGGCGCTGGTGGAAAGTCTGCGCTGCCACGTCGCTCCCTGCACGCGTCTGAGTGCGGACGGAAGCTCAAACTCGCGCAATGCGAAGACCTAGATTCCCGAGATGCGAATGCTCCAGTCGGAGCACGCCCTGGCTGTTGGTCCGCAAGCGCAGCATGTCGGCTAGAACTCCCGGCAACACCGCAGCGGGCGACGACGAAACATTGGGGCCAGTGAAACTAAGCTCGTAGATCGCGTCCGGCAGCAGGCCGGACGCGATGAGCGAATCGCAGGCCAGATCCGGCAACGACACTTCCCCTCCCTGAGCAGCAGAATCCGATGTACTGAATAAAACGAATGGGCCGGTCTCCGAGGCGGCACCCAGAAAATTGACTCCGTTGATCAACTCCGTGCGCTTCTTGCCCGTGGTACCGGTGTTCCCCATCTCGAAAACGTGCAGGAAGAAATCTTCCTCGGCGGGAAGCGACGGCGACACTTCGATGCGCCAGGCGCCGGGCACCACGTTTTTGCGGTTTGAAGAAGAAATCTTGGAGAAGTCGTCGCCCCAAAAAGTCTTCCACATGTGCTGAATCTTCGGGTCTTGCGGCAACGGACCGCCCTCTTGCGGCTCGAGGGGCCAATTATCCCCGGTTCCCCAAGGGCCGCCGTGGTCATCGCCTGGAGTGTAGAAATCATGGCCCGGACCGCCGCGGCGTGTGACCACCCGCTCACGCGGCAGCAGAGAATGTACCAGCAATTCTCCCGCGCCCTCCCGGAAGCGGAAAGTTGAAGCGTTCTTGAATTCTTTCGCTTCCGGTGCTCCCTGCGCTGCGTCCTGGTCTACGCTCGGCTCGTTGACCCCATGCAGCAGCCACGCCTTTCTGAAAGATGGGTGTGTGCTGACGACCCGATCGAAGACGAAGAGCAGGTCCTGCGCGGGCGCATAGAGAACTTCGCGGGTGAATTTCTTCAGCTTTTCGCGCGAATATGCGTTGCTGGCATCACCCATCGCGTAGTGGTATTGGCCGGGCACATGATCCACTACGCGCATCGAGCCAAGATTCCACAGATCGCGAGTACGCTGGAAATCTTCAGGGCTGCGGATCGTGTTCCAGAAGCGGGAGGAGTCCATGCGCTGCCCGCCGTCGTTGGCCGCCGGCAGAAGATTCTGTGACCAAAAGAATTTTTCCGATGGATCGTAAACCAGTATGGAATTGTGAGCGACCGTGCGCCGGTAGTAGTTGAGATAGTGTGGGCTCTCGCTGTCGGTGTAATCAGCCCCACTGTCAATTGCTAAATAGCCACTGTGATAGATCGTGATCTGGTTCTGATCGAGATGCTGATGCTTGGCCAGGTAAGGCCCGCAGTCGAATTCAATCCAGGTCGAGTCCGGCTTCCATCCACCGCGCATGACCAGATGTCCTACGCCTGAGAAATAGTGCTGCCGCGGCAACTCATCCTCACTGGCGAGCGATGGATCGCGCGGCGTGACTTCAGGGTCGTCCCAAAGGAACTCGAGAACCGGAAGGGTCCATTGTTTTGGGAAGAAGCCACTCTTGCGCAGGAGCCATGCGCTGTAGGGATCCTTGAAGCGATTGACGGCATAACCGAGAACGGAAGTGTCGCGCAAATCCAGAATTGGATATTCGTTATCACCTTCGCGCGAGGGCGTGCCATCCGGAAGGAGCTTGTACAGGTAGGTGTTTCCAATATTGCGAAACAGGGAGTAGTGGTGGGCGGGATCTACACCGGTCGTCGTGCGCTGCAATTCAGCGAGCAAGGTCAGGCTGGCCCATGTGATCCGCATGTAGTCCATGGACTCGTGATAGCTGCCTTCGGGAGAGACCACATTCGTGGTTTCGAGAATGTTGGCCAGGCACTTTGCCACCTGTGCGCGCCAGGAACTGCAACGATTGTTGCAGCCTGCGTAGCCTTCGAGCGCGGCGGAGACGAACGCAGATAATGAGAGATAGCGCACGGCGTAGTTGTGGTACGAGTAGTTGCCTGGATCGGCGAAGTCGGGGGTCGCGAACATCGCGGAGGCCCCCTCCATCAACTCGTCCGCAATCCGATTCTGTAATGCAGGCTCGAAGCCGGGATATCCAGAAAGCCAATCGAATGCCAGCGACCAGCGGGCGTAGTCAACCCAGGAACGCGAAGGCTTCACCCCCTTGGTGATGTGGCCTGCGCGCATCGCGGCCAGGGCCTTCTCCGCAAAACTGTCTTGCCGGGTGAGTTGCCACGAGAGAGCCCACCCCTCCATATCTTCGGACGGGCGCATTCCACCCGCGTACCTGGTTCTTAGTAGAGCCAAACCGGTAAAAGCATCGGTATTGGAGATCAACAGTCGCGGATGCTGGACCCGGACTTGGGAATTGCTCCGCGACAGGGCGAGGAGGACTGACGCCCCAACCCCTGCCATGAAGTCACGCCGCTTCATTCTTGAATCGCTCCTTCGACCGCAAGTTGTGCCCATGGTGCAGTTCAGGCGGAGAGCGGTCCCTTTTTACACGTTGACGCAAGTAAACACAAGTACTCGCAAGCAAAAGTTGTCGATGGATATTCAGCCGCAGGCAGCAAGGCCGCACTGCGGTGCTCCGACCCGCTTCAGTGGCTGGGTTTCGGCCAACTCGGGCGGAAAGTTCCCCATTCTCCGTCGCTTTCTTTTATTTTCCTTAAATGGGGTGTATAAAATATGGGAATGCAAACCCAGAGGAAAGTACTCCTCCTGCGAGGGATCCTACTTTAATGATGACTGGAAGAGACTCCCGTCTCTTGGCGGAGCAACGCCGGCGCAAGATCCTCGAACTGATCGAGCAAAGAGGACAGATCACCGTACGAGAACTGGTCGAGCGGTTTTCCGTCTCGTCGGTCACGGCGAGAGGGGACTTGGATACCCTGTGCTCACAGGGCATGGCAGTTCGATCTCACGGCGGCGCAGTTCGCAAGTTGGAAGTGAGTCCGGACTCGCCCTCTGACTCAAGGGAGGCACAGCGCTATGCTGATGTGGCTCGTCTTGCAAAAGTCAGCGTGACGGCGGTTTCACGCATCGCGAATGGAAGTGCCAAGGTCGCCCCTTCGGTGCAGGCGACAGTCCTGGCGGCTGCTCGAAAACTGGGTGTAACCCTGACGGCGGGCAAGAGAAATCGCACAATCACCTTCATACTTGGCAACCGGGACACGGTTAACGAGTTCCAGTCGAAAGTGCTGCTAGGGGCGGAGGTGTACTGCGCCCAGCATGACTGGGACTTGCACTTCATCAGTTTTCGTTGTGACCTGAACGCACCCTTGGGAAGCCTGCGTCTTCCCGAGGCGCTGATGCGATCGAATCGACCGAGTGGCGTCATTCTCACGGGCACACACTCTGTCAGTATTCTCGCTGCGCTTTCGGAGAAGAGGATTCCCTTCTCTCTCGTGGGAAACAACATTGTCGGCGATTGGCGGCCGGAACAATACGACTGCGTTTTCACGGATGATATCCGGGGCTCCACTGACATCACCCGCTATCTCATCGCCCAAGGGCACCGAAACATCTGGTATATCGGCAATCAGCGTCTTCCCTGGTTCGCTCGTTGCGCCACAGGCTACCGCGAGGCCATGAAGGAGGCCGACCTTGAACCTCGTTTCAGCGAAATCAGTTCCGAGGATCGCGAACTCGGATACCTAGCGGTAAAGGCCCTACTGGCCAGCGGAGAGAGGCCCACAGCGCTTTTTGTGGGCACGGATCAGGCCGCTTCCGGCGTGTACCAGGCGTTGCAGGAATCTGGAATTCGAATTCCCGATGACATCAGTGTTGCGGGCTTCAATGACACCATCGGCGAAGTGCTGCATCCCGGGCTTACAACGGTGCGCGAATTTCCCAAAGAGCTCGGCGGCCATCTAGCCGAATTTACCCTGCGGCGGATTCACGAACCAGACCTGAGCCCCCAGCAACTCGTGATGCCGACCGAACTCATTCGCCGGGAAAGCGTGCGGCATGTTTCATCCGGCCACACGTTGCTGACTTCCGTTCACCTTCACGAAAACGTCCTGTGAAACCCTTCGCCAGAACGTTTCTTCGGAGTCTACGAGGCCGACGAGGCAGAATACTTCTCTGCTTCATGTTGGTCGTCTGGACAGCGGTAAACGCACTGGGCGGATCGACTCCGCCGCCGGAGGCGTTCTCGGTATTGCCAGTGGCTCCGAGTGGTCCGCAGATCACCCCCTATCTTCAGTATCAAATTGAGTTGGCTTGGCGCGAAGACGGGAAGAGGATGAAGGTCTGGGACGGGATTCGCACCGAGCAGGACCTGTTGCGCGTGCAGAACGACATCCGTCAAAAGCTTCTGACCATGCTCGGAGGATTGCCCACGACGAGAACTCCGCTGCACCCGCGCATCACCGGACGCATTGCGATGGACGGCTTTCACATTGAAAAGCTGATCTTCGAAAGCCTCCCGGGCGTGTACGTGACGGCGCTTCTGTACGTGCCCCAGGAGGACCACAACAACGGCGAGGACAAGAAGCACCCTGCCGTTCTAGTTCCTGCCGGCCACGCAGAAAACGGGAAGACACACTATCAGGCGCTTTGTCAGAGACTGGTGCAGCGCGGCTATGTGGTCATCAGCTGGGATCCCGTGGGTCAGGGGGAGCGCAGCCAGTTCTGGGATGCGAAGGCAGGCAAGAGCCGCTACAACCGGATCTGCGCGGAGCACGCAGTACTCGGCAATCTGGCTTATCTCGCAGGCACAAACCTGGCGCGTTGGGAAATCTGGGATGGTCTGCGCGCCTTCGATTACCTGCTGACGCGTCCAGAAGTCGATCCCGAACGCATCAATATTACAGGCACCAGCGGAGGCGGCTCTCAAGCGATGCACATCGCGGCGCTCGAGCCCCGGATCAAGGTAGCCGCCGTCTCCTGCTACATCACCTCATTGCCCATGCGAATGCACAATCGCATATTCAAGGACCCGGACAGCGATCCTGAGCAGGACTTGTACGGCATGATATCGAACGGCGTCGACCATGCCGGGCTTTTGGTGCTGATGTATCCGCGCCCGGTCTTCGTTGCCGCGGCGACGCTCGATTTCTTCCCCATCGAGGGCACGCATAAGACGTTCCGGGAAGTGTCAAAGCTGTATCGCCGTTTTGGTCATGTCGATCGCATCGCGATGGCGGAGGGCTATCACGGCCATCAGTACTCCGATGAAAATCAGAAGGCGGCGTTTGAATTTCTAGATCACTTCAATCAGCTGCCGCGGGGACAAGCGCTCGTTCCGGCCAAAGATTTGGACGAGAAAGCCGTGCAGTGCACACGCACCGGCCAGGTGATGCTGGATTTCGACGATGCAAGGTCGCTGATGGATGTGATCCGGGACTACTACACGGAGCACCAAACCAAACTAGTTCAATCCATCCGGCAACTCTATCTCGATAGCGACTATCCTGGCATTGCAACCTGGAACATCAGCGAATATGACGGCGGGGCCCCGGCCGAGCGCAAGATTGCGTGGGAGAGTGCGGGGAGCTCGCGATTCGAGGACATCTCCATCGATCGCTACGTTGTGCGTCACAGTCGCAACCTTGTTATGCCCCTGTTGCACGTCCACCGAACTGCGAACCAGAGTCATCGGTGGTTGCTGTGGTTCAGCAAAGACGGCAAGGCGGGCGTGAACGACTGGCCCGAGATCGTGAAGTACCTGGATGCAGGCTTCGATATCGTCACATTCGATTTTCGCGGGCTTGGCGAGACGCGGATGCCCTACAAGGCGGTGTCGGAAGACGATCCCTCTTTTGCGCAGCTCGATTTCGACCGCGCCTACGTCAATCCGCTCTCTAGCGTGTTAGCGGATTATGTTTACAATTCGCTCTTGACGGGCAGACCTTATTTCTTGCAGATGATCGAAGACGCTGAGATCGCGGTTCGTTTCTCGCGTTTAAAACTGCATGCGGGAGACTTTTCTGTGGCCAGTGATGAGGAGGGATTCACGCTGGCAAATGCAATTGCAGGAACACTGCCGGCGGTCAAACAGATTCCGCAACCCGGCGCGCAGATCATGAAGTGGTCCGATCTTGTAATCCAGAGGCGCGAACAGTGGCCCATTCAGTATCTGCTGCCGGGTGGGGCATACATTCACTAGCGGTCCGGAAGATCAGGTGTACGACGACCGCTTCGTGTGCGGCTATAGCGGGCGCACCAGCCCCAGTTTCGTTGCCCGCGTGTTGCGAACCAGGAACAGCACAAGAACCATCCCTATGAACGGCACAAGTCCCGCCACAATGATGATCGTGTCGAAGGAGTGCGTGGCCAGCGATTGGTTTGCATCGGAGAAGTAACCGACTAATTTGAATGCAATGATTGTCCCGATGCCCGCGCTCATGCCGCTAAGTCCACTGACCGAGGCCACGGAGTCGCTCCGGTAGAGGTCGGAAGGCAACACGTTCGCAATCGTCGAGAACGCGGCATAGCAAAATGTCGCCAGCGCAAAAAGAAGAGTGATCACCGCAAGGTTGACGGTAAGGACCGTCGGTATCAGCAAAGTCACTCCAATCCCGCCGAAAACCACCAGAGCTTTACGGGCTGCGCCCAGCGTCCAGCCGCGCTTGATCAGATAGCCAGAGGTCGCTCCGCCGAAGAAATTACCGAGATCGGCGGCGATGAAGGGGATCCAGATTGCGATCAATCCGCTCTTAAGCGGAATCCCTTTCGCCACCAGATAGATCGGAAACCAGTCTGCGATGAAGAACCAAACGGGATCGGTGAAAGATCTCGCAATAATCACTCCCCACGTCTGCGGTAGCTTTAAAAGGTCGACCCACCGGGAACGAGGCTTTTCGACGAAGGCATCGGGATCGGCCGCATCCGCGAGAATCATTTGCCGCTCTTCGTCGCTCACGCGTGGATGATCCTTGGGCGGGTGGTACACGCGACGCCAGACCAGCAGCCAGACGAAACCCAGCATTCCGGGAATTGCAAACGCAGGGCGCCATCCCCAATGGTTGTAGATTGCGAACACGATAAAAGGTGCAACCGCTCCTCCAATCGATGAACCGCTGTCGAACAGCGCTGTGGCGAGAGCTCGCTCACGTTTCGGGAACCACTCCGAAACGGCTTTCGTCGCACCCGGCCAGTTGGCGGATTCGCCAGCGCCCAGAAGAAATCTGAAGGTCGCGAAACTGTAGAACCCACTGGCTAAGGAAGTGGCCATCGATACGATCGAGTACCAGAGAACAGAGAGGGTCAGCCCTCGCCGGGTGCCGACGCGATCCATCAGCCTTCCGCATACGCTCTGGCCAATCGAGTACGCAATGCGAAAGCCGATGAGCAAATTCGCGTAGTCCGAATTCGTCCAGTGGTAGAGCTGTTTGAGGTATGGCGAGAGCAGGGACAGGGTCTGGCGGTCGACGTAGTTGATGACCGTCGACGCAAACAGCAGCGCGCCTATCCACCAGCGCAAGTTGCGAATGGGCCGCACGTTCAACTCAGTGGCTTGCGCGGATGCAGGCATATTTGCCGGATTATGGCGCGGTGGAAACTCCCGGACTTAAGAGCGCAGCCGAATCCGTATCGAGGTAGATAGTAGCATTTGGGTGGTTGCGCAGAATCGACGCCGGCATCATGGGGCTGATCTCCCCTTCAAGGCACGCCTTTACCGCACGTGCTTTCCGCGTGTCCGGGACGACCACGATGATCTCCTTGGAGCACAAGATTTGCCGCACGGACATTGAAATCGCTTTCTTAGGCACATCCGTCAACTTCGAGAACCAACCTTCATTCACCTGCTGCTGGCGGCATGCCTCGTCGAGATCAACGATGAGGTACGGGTCAGCGACCTGAAAATCCGCGGGCGGATCGTTAAACGCGAGGTGCCCATTCTCTCCGATTCCGGCAAAGAGAATATCCACCGGTTTCGACTGGAGTTCGGTCCCAATCTTTGTAACCGTCCCGTGTGGATCGCCGTCACCGTCTAGCAGGTGATACCTGGTGATTCCGGCTTTGTGAATCAATCTCTCGAAGAGATATTTGCGAAAACTGGCTGGATGGGTAGGAGGCAAGCCAACGTATTCGTCCAGATGAAAAACCTCGACCCGGCTCCAATCGATGCCGGGCGCGCTGGTCAACGCATCCAGGAATTCAAACTGAGATGCCCCAGTGGCGGCTACGATGCGGGCGTTTCCTTGGTTGCTCAGCGTCCGCCGGAGAGAGCGCGCGGCGTGATCGGCTGCTGCCTGGCCCAAAGAGTACTTGTCTGCAAGAATTTCTATTTTAGGTTGCAACACCGGGTTCGTTTAGCCTCGTCATTTCTTAGTTCATGTTTCTAAGTGCAACTCGTACGTTGTGCCTGCCGCATCGATCGCTTCTCACCGATCGCATTGGAACTACGGCACAGCTTCGGCGCGTGCCATGCGCGTGAAGTGGTACGCCAGCATGCGGTCAGGGAGCAGCAGTGCTTTATGAAACCTCTGGTCCGCTTCTTGCCGACTGCCCAGTGCGCCCGCGAGCGCACCAGCAGTGTAGTCCCACCAACTGGTATAGCTGCTGGTGTCGCTGCGACTCTTCGCTTGTACGAGAGCGGATTGCAGGCGCTCCAGCCATTGCTTCTCGTCAAAACCGGGCAGTTTCTGCGCTGCCCGCCAGGCCCAGAGCATCTGATCAGGAGCGGAAGCAGCAGAAGCCAGTTGGAATTTCTTTGCCGCCTCCTCGGGCTTTGCGCAGCTAGCGTAAGCAGTGCCCAACTGATAGTTCGTCCGCGCGGATTGCAGAATCGGTTCCAGCCCGTCATGTGTAAATGGCAGGTCGGGCACCGTCGCGCCCAAGTGCTCTGCCACAACGAGAGCATCCGCGCAGTGACCGTCCTTTGCCGATGCGAGCGTCTTTTGCAGTTCGACTTCAACCCAAACCTGGCGGACGTTGGTCCCGCCTTCTTCGCGCGGAAAGAATCGGTGACGGAACAGACTCTCGGCGCGTTGAAAATCGCCTGCCTCGGCCAGATTGAGGATCAGTTCGAAGATCAGGCTAGAAGGCGCATCCGCGAGATTCGGATATCTCTCGAGAACTTGCACTCGTTCACTGGCGGGTTTCGCCAATAGGCTGAGCGCCTGGTCCGCACCCAGGTAAACCGTGACGTTCGTAGCGTCGCTCCGCAGCCCGTCCCGAAAAGCAGAGAGGGCATGCTCGGCGTCATGCTTCTCGTGCAGCAGAGCCAGACCCAGGCTCGCATCGAGGACGGGAATTGGCGGGTTCGACTTGCGGGCCAGCAACCACTCTTCAAGTGCTGAGTCCGTCAATCCGCGGGAGAAATGTGACGTGCCCAGTAGATATTGCGCCGTAGCATCCTGAGGGTTTGTGCGCGCGACAGTACTCAGGACGGTGAGTTCTGCGGCCGAGCTGGGAAACACGTAGGAGGTCGAGAGTTTCGACGCGATCTTGTATTCGGATACTCCCGACTGTCCGAGGCGCTCGCGGCAATAGCCGCGGAAGTACGCGATCATCGGGTGGTTGCCGGGCGACAGCGCGCCCAGTTCAGTCTGATCAGGCTGCGGCGACGGATAGTCCCGCGAGAGCACAGTCAGCGCCCGCTGGTACAGTCCGAGACGCATGTATTGAGCGGCTAGATTCAGCACGCGAATTGTGTCATTGCCGAGTTGTTTGAGGTTGGGTTCTCCGAGTTCTTCGCTGAGAAGATAGCTCAGCGGAAAAAGGGCGATTCCCTGCCGCGCTAGCGTCTTCGCTTCTTCCACCTTACCGGAGGCGATTTTTACCGCAACCAACTCCTCGATTGAACGCACGTCGTCAGGCGCGGCTCGAACAGCCTCGTTGAGATGACGCTCGGCCACATCCAGATCGCCGTCCCGCGCCAGCATCTCTCCGAGACGCAGGGCAGCGGCGGCGCGAAACGAGGCAAATCGCTGGGCGTCCTCGTAGGACATCCGTGCTTCCCGAGTTTCGCCAAGCCCATCGTATGCAATGCCGAGGTAATACGAGATTTCCGGATCAGAGGTATCGCGCGCGTGAACCTGCTCAAGGAAACTCCTCGCCTCGTCAAATCGCAGCAGGCTCGCGGTCAGGCGCCCAGCGGATTTCAGAGCAGCGAAGCTGCCGGGAAATCTACGAAGCGTTTCCTGGTAGGCATCGAGCGCTTGAAGATTTTTCCCGTTCAGCTCAAGGTCTTTCCCGAGCTGAATCCAGTCATCGCAGGTTCTCTGCTCCGGGTCGGGTGTACGGTAGGCAGGCTGAGGGCCGACATGAACTTCAGACTCCGGAGTCCAGTCATATTCGCCTTCCGTCTGGCGGATCAGGACCGCTCCCAGTGCGTCCCGAATCTCGACGGTGTACTTAGTCTGCGAGTCGAGGACGGGAAGCTCGTGAGTCCAGGTGCGCTCGGGGGCGAAATCAACTTTCTCGCTGAATAAGCGGCTGTTGCCGTTCAAGATGGAAACCGTGGCTTTAGGAAGGACACGATTGGCGTTGAATCCGGCAATCAAGCCATTGCCATGGCGCGCAAGACTGAGCACTCCGGAAAGATTGGCGCGCGAGATGCCGCCAATCTCCCGCACCGGCATCCAGTACTCCGAGAAGTGAATGGACTGCCGGGGTGCCATGAAAGCATACGTCTCCTGATTGCGAAACAAGCCGGCCTGGATTTCAATGTATCCACTGTCGTCGTCGGAGAGGGCTTTGCGCCAGTCCATGCCCTCTTCGTCCACGCCCCAGGACCAGATCTTCTTGGCGGGTAGACCTTCGTACTCCGCAAAGTGTACCGTGCCGGTTCTGGTCGCGGGGTGCCAAACACCCATAAAGCCCTCGCGGCTTCCGTGCGTAAAAAGTGATACCGCGCCGTGAACATGATTGCGGATGATGCTCAAGTCGTGGCCGTCCTCATCGACGGGCCAGCGAACGACTTCCGTGAAACCATGGCTCGCGGCGAAGCGCATGGGGTAGACAATCTGCGAATCGTCAGAAACTCGCGCCGCTGCATTGTTCCACCAGTAGAAACGATGCCTGACGTCGCTGCGGTTGCTGAGAGTGACTCGTTCCTCCAGCAATGTTGACCTGGGCCGGAGGATCAACTCGACCGTCCACTCCATGCCGTAAACACGGTCAACGTTCCCCACGATCACGGAGGCGCTGCCGTCCGCATTTTTATGGAAGGCGAAATCGACCGGCGACATGCTCGCCCAGTTGTGGGAAACAGGAAAGTTGAACTCGATGCCGAAAGCCGCCCAAGCCCCGCGATAGCCGACCGCCGCCTTCTTGATGGAGGTGTTGGCGTAGAACATCGACTGCCCCGAGATTTTGTCAATGCAGGTGTAAAGGTGCCCGCCAATGTCGGGCAGCACGGAGCATTTCAGGTATTCGTTTTCCAGATAAATGGCGCGCCAGTCGTGGTTCACGCGGCGGCTAGTCAGATTCTCCCGCAGAACATATGGATAGTTGAACTTGTTGCTCGTGAACTGGTCGAACGGAGGATTCGGATCGGGCATCCCCTCTTCGTACGTGGGCAGCACGAGCGTCCCTTCCCACACGCGCACCTGCGCCCGCGACAGAGTTGCCAAGGTCAGGACGACAAAGAGATTGAAATAGCGTCGCATCTAGATTCGCAATATCCGGGCGGAGTTCTCGTAGTACACCTTTTTAAGGATCGTCTCCGGCAGTCCAATCCCGTAAATTCTCCAGCGGCCCTGCGGCGGAATGTTGGCTGGAGCGTAGTCGAAGTATTCGTCTTCGGTTTCCAGAAAGCGGAAATAGATTTCATACAGCTTGTCGTTGAAGACCTGCTGCGGGAACTCGTCACCATGCGGGGTCGCGTCGGTGGCGAACAGAATCCGGTCTTGATATTTATCGAAGAACTTGCGCGCAGTCCTCGGCTGGCGTCCGAGTTCTCCGATGCGCGCCGCGAGGTCGACGAACATATTCGGATAGCGGTCGAGGTTCTCCGACACGTTTTGTAGATCTTCCGCGAAGTTGCCTACGTGGAGCACGACAAACTGCGTCTTCGGGTGCCGAGCGATGACGCGGTTGCGAGCCGCAATCAACTCGTCATTACTGGGGAAGTCCCCGCCATGGAACGACCAGTCCGGATGATTATTCAGTTCCTCGTAACGCTCATTGAAACGATCGGTGGGCGTAAAGAATGCGATCGGATCCGAAATATGAATCGCCACCGGAAGATTAAGCTGGCCACAGGCGTCCCACATGGGATCAAAACGCGCGTCATCAATCTTCACCAGCGAACCCGAGGTTATGTTTTCACGGAGATAGAGTCCCAACGTTTTGAGAATCTTCAGGCCTCGCCCGCCGTCGCGATGCGCTCGCTCGATGGCCTGTGCCTGCAGCTTCGGGTAATCCGGTTCCTTGAAGCGGGAATAGAAGGGCTCGGTGAAGGTGTAAAAACGGCCGGGATAGGCACGGTCGTACTTGGCTACGGCTTCGGCAAGACCATGATCGTAGCCACCAGTCAGGTTGACCATAGCCCGAATGTTCTTGCGGTCCATCACCGCGAGCAGTTCTTGGGGAGTTCCCAGGTATTCGCGATCGGGCGCGAGTTCCACACCGTTCTCCGATTTTGTCGAGCCGGAGATGTGCGTATGAAAGTCGATGAGTGGAAATCTCGAACGCTCGACGCGGGACTCGTGCACGTGGAGCATACTTCTTGGCTCATACTGCGAAAGCTCCAAGGGCGCGGCCTGCGCCTCGTTTCCGGCCGTAACACCGGCGGCCCTGCCTACTTGCATTCCAGACCCTGCCACCAGACCCATTCCATACAGCCATTGGCGCCGATTGATCACCTAGCTCCTCCGGTTATTGCCCAGGATTGAGCACCGGCGTGGCGATGTCCACGCCCCGCTGTTGCCCATTGATCGCACCATGCCAGACACTTCCGCCGAACGTCGTGATGTAGACCTCATCGTGGTGCAGCGGATCGGGAATCACCCTATGCCCCCACTTAAAGTTAAATCCGGGAATACGAGTCCAGTGCAACCCGCGGTCTGCCGATCGCCAGGCCGACGATTCAAAGCCAGCCGCGTAGAGCACATTGGGGTCTTGCGGATCGATGGTGACGTCGTAAATGTGGCGATCCTTGTCGAGCACTTGCTTCCAGCTCTTGCCGCCGTTCTCCGAGAGAAATATCCCTCCACCGTCTCCGTGTTCTCCGGTCGCTCGCGCCCAGGCAGCGAGGTAAAGACGATCTGGCGACCCTGGATCGATGGCGAGGCCATTCGGTCCATTCGTTCCCTCAGGCAGTGAAACGGGCTGCCAGTGCTCTGCTCCGTCCGTCGACCGGTACAGGGCACCATCACCTGCATTGCCAATGCTTCCATCCTCCGACCGCCGCGCGATCACCGCGTAGAGCGTTCCATTCGAACTGCGCGCTAACCGCCACGCGAACGGGTGTTCTTGCGTGATCCCGCTATTCTTCAGGGCCCAGCTGCGTCCCCCATCTGAACTTTTGTAGACTCCTCGGCCAAAACCGGCTACGTACAATACTCGTGCATCCGCTGGGCTGGTGGGATCGAGCAGGATATGGGTCGCACCGGTCTCGTCCATCCCGGCGTTCGACTTGGTCCAGCTTTTGCCGCCGTCATCGCTGCGGCAAACACCACCTTTGTAATGCAGCACTGAGTTGTGCCGCCACATCTTGGGGCGAGGAAGATCGTGAGTGTAGCTGTTGACGCTCCACATCCGCCCGCGCACCTTGGGGTCAAAGACGAGCCAGTACGTGGTGTTCATCCAATCTCTGGGCACTCCAGTTGTTGAACTGGTCCATGAGACGCCGCTGTCTTCGCTGCGGAAGAGTCCGATGTCGGTGTAAGTGATGAACTGGCGTTTTGGATCGAACGGATCGAAGTGAATTCCATAGCTCGTGGTGACATCGAGACCGAGGCTGGTCCAGCCCGCGTCATTTACTTTGCGTGAATAGACCGCTGCCCACGTTGCGCCTCCGTCAGCCGTCCGGATGGTTCTTCCGAGGTCCGTACCATACGCCAGATTGGCGTCCTGTTGAGCTACCGTAAGATTTAGAGGATTCTCTCCCCAAGCGGGTCCAAAGCGCTCAGTGATCCACGCGTCATTCACGTTCTTTGCCGCCACATCGGATTCTTTCCACACCAACCGCCAGACAGCGCCGGAGTCGGTGGTTTTAGCCACACCGATCCAGGTCTTCCCCTCGAGCATTAGATGATCGTAGGAGACGTAAGCCGTCTCCGGATGAAGCAGGCTGGTCGCGATAGCACGCACTTTCGCTGCCGCACCCGGCAGGTCGCTCTTGCGCCAGTTCGCTCCTGCATCGTTCGAAACGTAGATGCCCTGCGCCGAAGTGGCATAGATAGTCGCCTGCAGGCCCGAACTAAAACCCAGCGAAATGTCACTGACAGCCGCGGGAAGCGGGAAGCTGTGCACTCCTCTGGGACTGATCGCCGAGATCGCGTGGTCGCTTGCCAGAAACAAAGTACGGCCATCGGCCGCGGAATTCGGGTCCACCCAAAGCCGGCGCGGAACATCGGGCAAACCCACTTGTTTTTGCCAACTCTTCCCGTAGTCGCGCGAAACAAAGAGCGCGGGACTCGCCTTCGTCCCCGCAGCGGCGTAAAGAATCTTCGAGTTGGAAGGATCAACCGCCAGGGCTGCGATCTCACTCAATGGATCTGGATCGGCAAGGATCTGTTCGTCGGCATGATCCGAATTCATCTTGACGCCCTTGACCGCGGAAG